>JAUSJJ010000275.1 GCA_030647705.1 Dehalococcoidia bacterium | reverse complement strand
GGTGATTTCGCCGGCAAGGGCGCTGGCGGCAGCAGTGGCAGGGCTGGCCAGGTAGATGAAGCCCTTGGGATTGCCCATCCGGCCCTCGAAGTTGCGATTGGCCGTGGAAAGACAGACCTCGTTATCGCCGAGGACTCCCTGATGCGCGCCCAGGCACGGGCCGCAGCCGGGAGGCAGGATTACAGCGCCCGCCTCGATCAGGGTCTGAATGTATCCGGCCTCGATGGCCTGGCTCAGGATCTCGCGGGAGGCCGGCGCTACCAGCAGCCGGGTTCCCGGATAGACCTTCTTGCCTTTCAGCATGTCGGCAGCCGTGGCCAGGTCTTCCAGCCGGCCGTTGGTGCAAGTGCCCAGGAAGACCTGGTCAACCTTGGTACCTTTGAGCGCCTTGACTAGAGCCGTGTTGTCCACGGTGTGCGGTTTGGCGACAGTCGGCTTCAGTTTGGAGGCGTCGATCTCGATGACCTGCTCGTAGACGGCGTCGGCGTCCGGCTGAATGGGACGGTACTGCTTGCCGCGGCCACGCTCCTCGAGGAAACGGCGGGTCACTTCGTCGGACGGGAACAGGCCAACCTTGGCCCCCGCCTCGACGGTCATGTTGGCGATGGTCAGCCGCCCGGACATGTTCATGCGAGCGATGGCCTCTCCGCCGAACTCGAGCGACTTGTAGGTAGCGCCGTCAGCGCCAATGAGCCCGATGAGATGCAGTATCAGGTCTTTGGGATAGACGCCTTTGGGGAAAGCGCCGGTAACATTGACCTTGAAGCTCTCCGGCACGCGGAACCAGGTCCGGCCCAGCCCCATGGCAATGGCCACATCGGTGGAGCCCATGCCCGTGGCGAAGGCGCAGAGCGCTCCCGCGGTCACGGTGTGGGAATCGGAGCCGACGATGACGTCGCCCGGATTAGCGTATTTTTCGGCCACAAGCTGGTGGCACACGCCGCAGCCGATATCAGATACGACAGCGCCGGTCTTTCTGGCGAAGTCACGGAGCAGGATGTGGTCGTTGGAAAGCTGCCGGCCGGGGCTCGGCGCGGAGTGATCGATGAAGATGATGCTCCGCTCCGGATTGGCCAAGCGCTCCAGGCCGGCCTCTTGGAACTGCCTGACGGCCAGCGGCCCGGTGCTGTCCTGCAGAAACGCCAGGTCAACCCTGGCAATGACCAGTTCACCCGCCTTGACATCCACCCCCACCTTCTGGCCGAGAATCTTCTCAGCTAATGTCTTACCCAAGAGCTACTTCTCTCCACACGCGTAATCTATCTTGAAAACATCCCTTCTGTGATTCCCGCCTTCGCGGGAATCCAGACGAGGGCGCCACTAATGCATCAGAAGGCGGGTTCTGCCTCACCCTCTCTGTCTCCATCTCCTACCCAGGAGCGGGAGAAGAAAACGGGAATCTGGGGGACACCCCAAGACCCCCGGCCCCGATAGAGTCGGGGCGCCTCTTATTGGATAAGGAGACGCCGACCGTCTTGTCATTCTCCGCGAAAGCGGGGAATCCAGGCCAGGTATTCCGGGTAAGGTGGTTGCAGCGCAGACCCACCACCCCATCGTTCCTTTGTCATTCTGCGCGGAGCGAAGAATCCGTACACGTTGCTTGCTCCGAAGGGGTTCGGATTCTTCGGTCGTCCCGATGAATCGGGCCTCCCTCGAGAATGACAAACCGGCCCTGTTCTAAGGTACGATCACCGCCAGGACTTCTCCCCGGCTCACCGTGGCGCCCGCCTGCTTGGTGATGGACTTGACCACCCCATCGATGGGGGCGGGGATGGAGTTCTGCATCTTCATAGCTTCGAGTATGAGCACGATGTCCCCGGCTTTGACCCGGTCGCCCTCCTTGACCTCATACTTGATAACGAGGCCCGGCATCGGCGCCGTGACCGCGCCTTCGTCGTCGGCCGAGACGGCGGCCGGCGCAGCCTTGGTAGCAGCCGCAGGGGCCGGCGCCGGCGCCGGCGCCGCTTTGGCAACGGGCGCTGCCGCAGCAACCTGCGCTTTGGGCTGGGTCACCGCGATCCGAGGAGCGCCTTCGCCCGGATCAACCTCCACCTTGTAGTACTCGCCGTCCACGAAGACATTGAAGGCTCGGGCGGAAGCGCTCTTTTCGGGCTTGGGTTTTTCCGGGGCCTTCTCCACCAGCTTGCCCGCCCTTGCCTTGGCCATAAGCTCATCCTCGCGCTTGATATCCGCCGCGGTCTTGGCTTTGACCTCCGCAGGCGGGGCCTCCAGGCCGTACTTCCACTTCAGGAAGCGCAGGCCGGTGGTGGGATATATGGCGTAGATGAGCACATCCCCTTCGTTCCGGGCCAGGCCCTTGGTGGCCTCCTTTGCCTTCTCCATCTCCGGCTCGAGAATATCGGCGGCGCGACCGGTAATGGGCTGCTCGCCGCGTTCATAGCCCTTGAGCACAATCTTCTGCACCTCGGGGTCTATCGGCGCCGGCGGCTTGCCATACAGGCCGTAAACGTAATCCTTCACCTGCGAGGACACCATCTTGTAGCGCCCGAACAGGACGTTTTGCACTGCTTGAATGCCCACGATCTGGCTGGTAGGAGTCACCAGCGGGGGATAGCCAAGTTCCTTCCGTACACGGGGCAGCTCCTTATACACTTCCTGCAGCCTGTCCAGGGCGCCCGCTTCCTTGAGTTGCGCCACCAGGTTGGACAACATGCCGCCCGGTATCTGGTGCTTCAGCACGTTCGTATCTATCACGGACATGCCGGTCGTGCCCAGGAAATCGCGGTACTTGGGAGCGATGGACTCGATAAACTGACCGGCCTTGAGTAACTGGTCCAGGTTGAGCCCGGTGTCGCGGTCGGTGCCCTGCAACGCCACCAGCAACGGCTCGATCGCGGGCTGCGAACTGCGCAGGGCGAAGGGGGCCAGCGCGGTGTCGACGATGTCCACGCCTGCCTCAGCCGCCTTCAGATAGGTCATGGAGCCCATGCCGGAGGTGTAGTGCGTGTGCAGGTCTATGGGGATCTTGATCACCTTTTTGAGCGCCTTGATCAGGTCGAATGCGTCGTAGGGCGAAACCAGCCCGGCCATGTCCTTGATGCAGAGGCTATCCGCACCCATGTCCTGCATTATCTTGGCTTTGTTGATGTAGAAGTCCAGGTTGTATACCGGGCCGCCCATGCGCGGCTCAGTCAGCGAATAGCATATGGTAAGCTGGGCATGTTTGCCGCACTCTTTCACTGCCTTCAGCGGCGCGATGAAGTTGCGCTCGTCGTTCACGGCGTCGAAGATGCGGAAGATATCGATACCCACCTCCGCTGCGTGATGGACGAAGGCCCTCACTACGTCGTCGGGGTAGTTGCGGTAGCCGACCAGGTTCTGCCCCCGGAGCAGCATCTGGAAGGGGGTCTGGGGCATCAGTTTCTTGAGGACTCGCGGCCTGTCCCAGGGGTCTTCGTTGAGAAAACGATGAGTGACGTCGAAGGTGGCCCCACCCCACACCTCCAAAGCATAGAAACCTGCCTTGTCCATCTCCGCGGCGATGGGCTCCATGTCTTCGGTACGCATCCGCGTGGCCAGCGCCGATTGGTGCCCGTCGCGGAAGGTAGTGTCAACGATGCGGAGAGGATTCTTCCTGGGCTCTTCCTTCTGGCTACCCATTGTCGACTCCTTTCCCTACTTGCCTCTGCCCAACGGCACAATGCGCAGTTGCCATAACATCCGCATGCGCATGATCTCCTGCCGCCCGAAGCTGCCCCACAAATTGAGAGCTGGGACAGCTTGTGCAGGCGCTGCCGCCCCCTGAGCCGCCTGCTCTTCTTCCAGATACGCAGCTACTGCGGCGGAAATGGCTGCCGTGATGCCCTTAGAGTCCTTCATCTGGCCCCCGAACTATCCGTATTGTGTTTCCCGGCGCCAAAAGGGCGTTGCTGACCGCTCGTGGTGAGCCTGTCGAACCATGAACGGTCAAGAGCCCGGTTTCTCCGCTCGTCCTTCGACAGGCTCAGGATGAGCGGCACCTAGACCAACTGGGCACTTCTGAGGACAGGACGCTATACGGGTATGTTCCCGTGCTTCTTGGCCGGCCTGGTCTCACGCTTGGTGGACAAAAGGCCCAGAGCGGCTATGACACGGGAACGTGTCTCGCTGGGAGCGATCACCGCATCCACAATGCCCCTGGACGCAGCGACATAAGGGTTATAGAAGAGGTTGCGGTACTCCTCGAGCTTTTCCTGTTGCTTGGCCTTGGGGTCCGAGGCCTCCTGGATCTCTTTGCGGTGGATGATGCCCACCGCACCTTCCGCGCCCATCACCGCGATCTCGGCGGTAGGCCAGGCCAGCACATAATCGGTGCCCACCTCTCGTCCGCACATCGCGATATAAGAGCCGCCGTAGTTCTTGCGGGCGATGACCGTTATCTTGGGCACGGTGGCCTCGGAGTAGCACCAGAGGAGCTTGGCCCCGTGCCGGATGATGCCCGCCCACTCCTGGGCGCTGCCGGGCAGATAGCCGGGCACGTCGGCGATGGTGATCAGCGGGATATTGAACGCGTCGCAGAAGCGGATGAAGCGAGTGGCCTTGTCCGAGGCATTCACATCCAGGCAGCCGGCCAGATAGCGCGGCTGGTTGGCGACGATGCCTACCGTCCTGCCGTTCATCCGGGCGAAACAGACGATGATATTCTGCGCATAGTAATAGTGGGGCTCGAGAATCTTGCCGTCGTCGACTATGGCAGTGATCACCTGCCTCATATCGTAGGCCTTGCGCGGGTCATCGGGGATGATGCTGTCCAGGGCGGGATCGGCGCGCTTCGGGTCGTCTGACGTGGGGACGATGGGCGGGTCTTCCATGTTGTTCGAAGGCAGGTAGCTCAGCAGGTCTTTGATGCCGGCGATGCAGGCGGCGTCGCTGTCGCTGGCGAAGTGCGCCACGCCGCTCTTGGTGCTGTGCACCATGGCGCCGCCCAGAGCTTCGGCATCGATCTCCTCGCCGGTCACGGTCTTGATTACGTTGGGGCCGGTGATGAACATGTAGCTGGTCTTTTTAACCATGAAGATCCAGTCGGTCATGGCCGGGGAATAGACAGCGCCGCCGGCGGTCGGGCCCATGATGGCTGAAATCTGCGGTATCACTCCCGACGAGCAGGCATTGCGGAAGAAGATGCTGCCGTAGCCGGAGAGGGCATCGACGCCCTCCTGGATCCTGGCCCCACCCGAGTCGTTCAGGCCGACGATGGGGTTGCCAGTGCGCATGGCCAGTTCCATTACCTTGATTATCTTCTTGGCGTGCATCTCCCCCAAGCTGCCTCCCATCGAGGTGAAGTCCTGGGAGTAGGCGCATACCGGCCGGCCGTTTACCAGGCCGTGCCCTGTGACCACGCCCTCGCCCGGGACGAAGGTATCCTGCATGCCGAAGGCAGTGGCGCGGTGATGGGCGAAGACGTCCAGTTCCTGGAAGGTGCCGGGGTCGAACAGGAGGTCCAACCTTTCCCTGGCAGTCAGCTTTCCTGACTCATGCTGCTTCTGGACCGCCTTGGCGCCGCCCAGGGCGCGCTCCCTGGCCTCCCGTCGCCGAAGCTCGTCGATCTTGGCCTGGTTAGTGCTCATGCGAACATCTCCTGGGCTGCCGTGGCCAGCGGAGAAGCAGAATCCCCGCTTTTGGCCCGAATGCGCACACGCGCTTGTGACGTAGCGCACTTATCTTATCAAAACACCTGGCAAAACGCAAGGCAAAACAGGCGCGAAGTGGGGAGGCGAGCGCCACGCTGTCATTCCGGCCCGCCCTACCCAGGACCGTTGCCAAACAATAGCGATTGATGTACATTATGGTAAACTTCTGAGGGGCTTCAATATGGACAACCTGTTCTTTTCGTACGCTGCAGGAGATGAAACATATCGGGCTCAGCTTGAGAAACATCTCAGCCCTTTGAGGCGCCAACGCTTGATAGCCGCTTGGCACTTCCGAATGATCACGGGTGGCAAAGAATGGAAAGGCGAGATAGACAGCCACCTCATGGAATCTCAGATAATCCTGCTGCTCATCAGTCCGGATTTCATCGATTCAGACTATTGTTACGATGTTGAAATGAAGAAAGCAATGGACCGGCACGCCCAGAAGCTGTCTCGCGTGATTCCGGTCATCCTGCGTCCTACTGAATGGCAGGCTTCTCCTTTCGCGAAACTGGAAGCTCTCCCGAAGGACGGCAAGCCCATTGCTAAATGGAAGAATCGCGACGAGGCCTACCTTAACGTCGTCAGAGGAATCAAGACTGTGATTCAGGAATCGGCCTCTCAGAAAGCCCTTGTTCCAATAAAGGCGGTGGTGGCAGATGTAGCCGCCAAGCCAGTCGATCACAGGTTCTATTGCTCCCGCTGCGGGCAAGTGCCGGGAAGAGCGACCGAGTGCACCGGCTATTACACCTCTCACAACTTCGAAACCCGCTGATGCACAAACTACAGACGCTCTTGCACCCCAATCCTTAGGCAAAGGGATTACCCCCAAGTTACCCTCAGTCATGAATCGGGACTGACTGAATACCCGCCTCAGCCGGATGCGCGTTGAGCCACTAGCCCCTGTGTCCTGAGAAGGGGCGCCGGCCCCTCTCTCCCTATCCCCAGACATCCAACAACGCTAACATTCATCAATCATCTTTTCTTCCTCTTATGCATGATAAACTTGTCGGCAGGAAGAGAAGCTTGTCTTATGTAAACATCTGAATAAACCCTTGACAACGGACTGAAACCGTGTCTACAATGGATTTATTGAGGAGATATCATGGCTACCAGAGACTACTACGAAATTCTCGGTCTTAAACGCACCGCCAGCGACAAGGACATGAAGCAGGCGTATCGCCGGCTGGCCAGAAAGCACCATCCGGATCTCAACCCGGGCAACAAGGCCGCTGAAGCTACCTTCAAGGAGATCAACGAAGCCTACGAGGTGCTCTCCGACCCGGCTAACCGCAAGAAGTACGATCAGTTCGGCGCCAACTGGAAGTACGCCGATAGAATGGGCCAGCCGCCGCCGCCGGGAGGCGGCCAGGGCCAGGGCCAAGGCCCCTGGACGGCCTGGGACTTCGACGCCCAGCCGGGCGCAGGCGCCGCCGGCGCAGGTTTCGAAAGCGCGGGCGACTTCGGCGATATCTTCGAGGTCCTCTCCGGCAGACGGGGCAGGACGGGCGGCTTCGGCGGCAGGACGCGCCGTGGAGAAGATGTCGAGCAGCCCGTGGAGGTCACCCTGGAAGAAGCCCACGAGGGGACCACGCGGCTGCTCCAGACCCATTCCATCGAAAGCTGCCCTACTTGCAAGAGCAGCGGCCGGGTGCAGAATCTGCCCTGCTCCACCTGCCAGGGCTCGGGGCAAGTCATGCGGCCCCGCCGTCTGGAGGTGAAGATACCTCCGGGAGTGGCTACCGGCTCAAGGGTGAAGATCGCCGGAGAGGGAGGCCCCGGCTCCGGCGGCGGCTCCAGAGGCGACCTGTATCTGGTCACACATGTCAGGCCGCACCCGCGCTTCCAACGCAAGGGTGACGACCTTCACACCGACGTCGACGTGCCGCTGACGGACATGGTGCTGGGCGGTGAGGTTGAGGTGCCCACGGTGAAAAGCAAGGTCGTTCTCAAAATCCCGCACCGCACTCAAAATGGCAAGGCGTTCCGACTGGCAGGCCTGGGCATGCCCCACCTCGGCGGCGCCGGCAAGGGCGACCTGTACGCCAGGGTGCAGGTGGTATTACCCACCGAGCTCACCGAGAAGGAGCAGAAGCTGTTTGAGGAGCTGAAGGAAAGCCGCCGTTCCGGGCAGCCCGTATGAGGAGCTAAGCTATGAAGATCGAAGAGTCCGAACCCCTATACGTTATCAGCGTGGTTGCCAAGATGATCGGCCTGCACGCCCAGACCCTCAGGTACTACGAAAGAGAGGGGCTGATCCAGCCTTCGCGCTCCGCAGGCAGAATCAGGCTCTACTCCATGAGGGACATCGAGAAGCTCCAGCG
>JAUSJJ010000068.1 GCA_030647705.1 Dehalococcoidia bacterium | reverse complement strand
TTGACGCGTTTCAACTGCCCGACAATGGTGTCCAGCGCCTCGTCCCAGGAAATGCGCTCGAACTTCCCCTCCCCACGTTCGCCCACCCGTTTCATGGGGAATTTGAGCCGATCCGGGGAATAGACCCTTTGCCGGTAGGAGCGTCCCCTGACACAGGCGCGGAGCTGAAGGTCCTCCCCGCTGTCGGTTTCGAACCGCGTGATGCGCCCGTCCACGACGTGCGCCTTGAGCACGCAGGCGCCGCCGCAATCGTGGGCGCACCCGGTAGGCACTATGAGGTCGGAGTTCGTCTGTTCTGCTGTCATGTTGTCACCTCGAGGTCGTTCCAGTATAAAAGGTGAAGGGCGAAAAGGCAAACTTTGACCTTGACAGTTCCGGCTGCTAAACTATGAAAGGAAACCGCGGCAATACGCCCAAGGTTTCCATTTGTTTTGGGCAGGCACAGTAAAGCGATGCAGACGGTAAGAGGAGGAGGGGAAATGGTCAGATTCAATGGTGTCAATCATCTGGCAATGGCAACTGGAGACATCGACAAGACGATTCGCTTTTGGCGGGACCTGCTCGGGATGAGGCTCGTTGCCGGGCTGGGGCAGCCAGGGTTCAGGCACTACTTCTTTCAGATTTCGGAGACCGACCTCATCGCCTTTTTCGAGTGGCCGGGGGTGAAGCCGGTGCCGGACAAGATCCACGGCCAGCCGGTCAAGGGGCCCTTCATATTCGACCACGTTTCTTTCGGCGTCGAGACTGAGGACGATCTCTGGGAATTGAAGGACAGGCTGGAAGCGGCCGGTTGCCACGTGTCGGACATGATCGATCACGGGTTTATTCACTCGATCTACGCGCACGATCCGAACGGGATACCGATCGAGTTCTCCCACAACGTCGATGAAGTTGACATAAGGAAACAGCCGCAGATGAGGGACCGGTCTCCTTCGAAGACAACACTGGAAGGCCCTGAGCCTCAAAAGGGAATCTGGCCTGCGGTAAAGAGGCGGACTGCTGCGTCCGAGCGCGTAGTGTATCCCGGCGCCGGCAGCGAGCTGTTCCACGGCAAGAAGCAGCCTTAGTTTTAGTTTGGGTCGGGCAGGTGTGAAAGCCTTGCCCGTCAGAAAAAGCGAGTCTTGGAGGCCATGACATGGGGAACCCGGCCATAATCCAATCCAGCGAAGAGAAAGTGGTGCCTACCGCGTGTTGCAGCCATTGCGGCGGCCAGTGCGTGCTCAAGGCATACGTCCGCGACGGGGCCATTACCCGGATAGAGACGGATGACACGGACGAGCCGCAGATGAGAGCGTGCGTGAGAGGCAGGTCCTACAGGCAGAGGGTCTATGCGCCTGACCGCCTCTTGTATCCGATGAAGCGCGTGGGCGAAAGAGGTGAAGGCAAGTTCCAACGCATCTCCTGGGACGAGGCGCTGGACACTGTGGCCAGGCAAATGACCCGGATCAAGGATACCTACGGGCCGGCCTCGATCATGTTCAAGCCTTCCGGCGGCGATATTAGCTGGTTTCACAACTTCCGGCTGTATGACCGCCTTCTCTCTATGGCCGGTGGGTACTCCGAAGTGTGGGGCTTCTTCTCTTTCGAGGGTGGTGTCTTCGCTTCCAATGTTACCTATGGCACTGTGGCTACCAGCAACACACGCGACGACCTGCTGAACTCGCGTCTCATCATTCTCTGGGGATGGAACCCCACTGACACCATTTCCCATGCCAACACCTCCTGGTATCTGGCGCAAGCCAGGGAGAAAGGGGCCAGGATAGTGGCGGTCGACCCACGCTACACGGACACCGTGTCGGCGCTGAGCGACGAGTGGATACCCATCATCCCGGGAACAGACGCGGCCATGCTCATCGCCATGGCCTATGTTATGATCACGGAAGGCCTCCATGATCAGAAGTTCCTCGATACCTACACGCTGGGTTTCGACAAATTCAAAGACTACGTCCTCGGCGCAGAAGACGGCGTAGCGAAGACGCCTACGTGGGCAGAGGCCATAACCGGCGTGCCAGCGTCGACGATCACGCAACTGGCGAGGGACTACGCCGGCATGAAGCCGGCGGCCCTGATGACGGGCATCGCTCCCGGGCGCACCGCCTACGGAGAGCAGTACCACCGCGCGGCGATCACGCTGGCAGCCATGACCGGCAATGTTGGCGTTCATGGTGGAGATGCGGCGGGCAGGGCGTACTCGGCGGGGTATGGGCCTTTCCCCTTCATGAAGCTGGGCCGTGGCGTGGCCGGCGCCCCGAACCCGGTAGAGGAAAACGCCCCGGTACGCAAGGACGGAATTCCACCGTTCAAGGGCTTCTTCCGCAGGGGCAGAGTAAACGTCTCAGAGGTGGCCGACGCTATCCTCAAAGGCAGGTCCGGGGGCTATCCCGCTGACTACAAGATGCTGATGCTGGTCAACACCAGCTTCCCCAACCAGTTCCTCAACTTGAACAAGTCGGTCGAGGCCCTGAAGTCCGAATCGCTTGAATTCGTTGTGATGGCCGAGCAGTTCATGACGCCGGGCGCCAAGTTCGCCGATATCCTGCTGCCGACCAACACTTTCCTGGAGAGAAACGACATTACCGTGGGCGAGGCGACCGGTTTCTATGCCTACATGAACAAGGCCGTGGAATCTCTGGGAGAATCGAAATCCCATCTTGAGGTATGCGTTTCGCTGGCCGAGAAGCTTGGCCTCTCGGGTTTCAACGAATACACCGAGGACGAATGGCTGAGGGGTGTGGTCAAGGGGGGGCCGGACATCGCAGACTACGACGAGTTCCGCAAGAAGGGTGTGCAAAAGGCGCGCCAGGACGGGCCCTATGTTGCCTTCAAGGAGCAGATCGAGGACCCTGCGAAGAACAGGTTCCCCACTCCATCAGGGAAGATAGAGATATTCTCTCAGAGGCTCGCCGACAAGAATATGGCTGACGTGCCGTCCGTGCCCAAGTACATCGAGACCTGGGAGGGCCGGAACGATCCGCTGGCAAAGAAGTTCCCCTTGCAGCTCATTACCAGCCACATCAAGCGCAGGGCGCACTCCCAGTTCGAGAACATCCCCTGGCTGAGGGAGCTTCAGCGGCAGGCGATGTGGCTCCACCCTGTCGATGCCGCTGCCAGGGGCATCGAAGACGGCGACATGGCTAGGGTCTTCAACGACCGCGGGCAGATGCTCATCCGGGCCAAAGTGACCCAGCGTATCATGCCCGGAGTGGTGGATGTGCCTCAGGGGGCCTGGTACAATCCTGACCCGCAGGGTGTGGACAGGGGTGGCTGCGCGAATGTGCTGACCAGGGACCGTCGCTCCCCCGGCGGCGCGTTCTCATCCAACACCACCTTGGTGCAAGCGGAGAAGGCGCCCGCGGGCAGCCAGGGATGAAGCGGCTGGTTTAAGGGTGTCCCCCAACCCGGGCTGCCTTTCTCCATGGACGGAGAAGTGGCTTGAGGTGGTGAGGCGCCTGTGAGGCCATCCCAACGAGAACGCGCGGATATCGAGGCCGAAGAGACACGGTCTTCGGGAGACCTATCTTTTCCGTCCTCCGTTCGTTGTAGTTTATCTAGGGAAGAGTCTGCCCGTTAATCTGATGTTCACGTTCAGTTAATGAGATGTTCATGCACGTGCCGTAGAGTGGTGTCTGGTACGGCGAAAGCGTGGGGTGACTGGCCGGACGTGAAGAGCTAACGGGGATCGCAGTGTTAACCTCATACGTTGATAAACGAATTCAGGAGCGTCGCTCGCATGATGATTAGAATCGGCATACATTGGCGGGGGTTATCCGCCGTCCTGGCGGTGCTGGTCTCGCTGAGCTTATTGGTGGCGGCGTGTTCGTCGAGCACCCCCACTACTCAGCAGCTTCAGGCAACCGTCAAGTCGTCCACTCTCTCGGTGACCATCGGCTCTACCGGTACCCTGACTATGCCGCATCAGGCCAAGCTAACCTTCGGCAGCGGCGGGACCGTGGAGCAGATCGCCGTGAAGAAAGGCGATCAGGTGCGCGCCGACCAGGTATTGGCAAAACTGGACTCATCGAAACTGCAAGAGAGTGTGGTACAGGCACAAGATCAGCTTGCCAAGGCTCAGGAAGCGGTGGCTGACGCAAAGAACACGGTCACCCAGGCTGCACGAGCGGCGAGCGTGGCCGACGCGGCAGCATCGGCCCGGGTGAACCTGCGGCAGGCGCAGCAGTCGCTGAGCATATTCGATCGCGATTACTCTTTCCAGGTGGCGCAGGCCCAGCAAGCCAAGGCGGCTGCCGACATAGCGTTGCAGCAGGCGCAGCAATCGCTGGACGGTCTCGACGAGGAATACAAGCTGCAGGTAGCTCAGGCGCAGCAAGCGAAGGCTGCGGCCGAGACATCTCTACAGCAAGTCCAGCAAACACTGGACGACCTCGATCCCGAGCATGAGTTGCAACTGGCACAGGCACAACAGGCGAACGCTGCCGCGGACACGGCTCTGCAGCAGGCGCAGCAATCGCTGGACGGCCTCGATGGCGAGTATGGACCGCAGTTGGCGCAGGCACAACAGGCGAACGCTGCCGCGGACACGGCTCTGCAGCAGGCGGAGCAATCGCTGGCTAGCCTGGAGGCCGATTATGCCGTCCAATTGGCGCAAGCCCAGCAGGCAGCGGCAGCCGCTGAGGTCGCCTTGCAGCAAGTGCAGCAAGCGTTGGATGGCCTTAGGCGTGAATATACGCTCCAGTTGGCGCAGGCGCAACAGGCCGTGGCCAACGCACAGATCGCGCTGGACCAGGCGCAGAGCAATTTGGCTAACTTCTCGGCAAGGTTGAGCGTGCAGGGTGGTGACGCCAGCCCATTGCAACTGAAGCAGCTGGCACAGTTTCAGGCAACGGTTTCCGTTGCCCAAGCAACACTGGACCAGTCACAAAATACGCTAGAACAGGTGGGGGGCGGGCCCGATCCGCTGGTAAGGCAGCAGCGGCAGACCGCGGTTGACCTGGCCAAGGCAAACCTGCAGCAGGCGAAAGACGCTCTGGCGAAGCTGCAGGGCGGGCCTGACCCTCTGGCAAGGCAGCAGCGGCGGAACGCGGTTGACCTGGCCAAGATCAACCTCGAGAAAGCGAAGGATGCTCTGGCCGACCTGGGTGGCGGTCCCGATCCCCTGGTGCACCAGCAGAGGCAGAATGCGGTTGAGGTGGCCAAAACTAATCTTCAGAAAGCGAAGGACGCCCTGGCCGACTTGGGCGGAGCACCCGATCCTCTGGTGCGGCAGCAGAGGCAGAACGCGGTTGAGGTGGCCAAAACTAATCTTCATAAAGCGAAAGACGCCGTGGCTGATCTGGGGACCGGCCCTGACTCCTTGCAGCGCCAGGCGTTGCAGGCAAAGGAGGCAGACGCTCAGGCAAAGCTCAAGGTGGCGGAGCAGAATTTGGCAGAGGTCGAGGCAGGCCCTGACCCTCTCACGGTGAAGGCCGCGGAGACTGCCGTGCGGACTGCGCAGTCTGGCCTAAACGACGCTCAGAAGCTGCTCGACCAAGCCACCATCAAGGCTCCGTACGATGGGATCGTGGCTTCGATTCCGATCAATCAAGGCGACTCGGTAACCGGCACTACCGTGATCGTTCAACTGGTGGACCCCACGCAGGTCGAGATCAATGCGACGGTCGATGAGGTGGACGTGTTGCGGGTCAAGGTGGGGCAGCAGGTCGATCTCACAGTGGAAGCCCTCCAGGGGCTTCAGGCCAGCGACCTGATTGCGCTGATTGGAGGCTCCGGTACCGGAGCCTCGGATATTGCCGGACGGCTTGGGGGCGCCCTCGGCCAGGGTCGAGTTCCTGGTGGTGCGGTGGGGCCCCGAGGTACGCCGGTTCCAGGGGCTACGGCCGTTCCGGGCAACGCGGCGACTGCTCCGGCGCTGCAGTTGACGGCCCTGACCGGTCAGATCACTTCGGTAGACATACTGTCGACGACCCAGAGTGGAGTGGTCACATACGGCGTGACCGTCAGCGTGCAGGTCCCGAGGGGCCTGGTGCTGCGCCAGGGACTGACTACCGATGCTGCCATTGTGGTGCAGAGGAAGGAGAGCGTTCTGGTGGTGCCTAACCAGGCGCTCCGCGTATCGGGTCGCAACCGGGTAGTTACGGTCCTGCTCGCGGACGGCAAGACAGAGGAGCGGCCGGTGACGGCTGGCATCACCGATGGGAGCAACACCGAGATAGTCCAGGGAGTGCAGGAAGGGGAGACGGTGGTCTACACCAGAACGTCTTCTTCTTCAAGCAGCACGGGCCGCGTTGGCGGGGGGGCGGTGCCGGGGGTAGGGGCTTTCAGGTAGAAGGTTGACGAAAATACATGCCAGTCATTGAGCTCAAAGACATAACCAAGACCTACAAGATCGGGCAGCAGCAGGTACAAGCTCTGCGGGGAGTGAGCCTGACCATCGAGCGGGGCGAGATGGTCGCCATGATGGGGCCCTCGGGATCCGGCAAGTCCACGCTGATGAATATCCTGGGCTGCCTCGATCGGCCCAGCACCGGCACGTTTCTGCTGGACGGGGTGCCTGTGCAGAGCCTGGGTGATGACGCTCTAGCCGGCATCAGGAACCGGAAACTGGGTTTCGTGTTTCAGAGTTATAACCTGCTGCCGCGGGCGAGCGCCCTGGCAAACGTGGAACTGCCAATGGTCTACGGAGGAGGCAAACGCAAACGGGACAAGGCGATGAAAGCCCTGGAGAGAATGGGACTGAAAGACAGGGTTTCTCACCGTCCCTCCGAGCTTTCCGGCGGCGAGCAACAGCGGGTGGCTATCGCCCGTGCTCTGGCCAACGACCCCTCCGTTATCCTGGCCGACGAGCCTACGGGCAATCTGGACAGCAAGACCAGCTGGGAGATACTTGCACTCTTCCAGGAACTCCATCGCCAGGAGGGGATTACCATTCTCATTGTCACTCACGAGATCGATATCGCGGCGTGTGCTCAGAGGTTAGTCCGCCTTCGAGACGGCAAGATAGTAGGCGAGGAGCGCATTGCGCCACGCCTTGCCTCAGAGGCTCTCCTGCAAATGAGAGGTGCGTCCCAGTGAACCTGATCGAAAGCTTCCGCACCGCCCTGACCACACTGGCTGCTCGCAGATTGCGCTCAGCTCTTACAGTACTTGGGATCGTCATCGGAGTGGGCGCGGTGATCTCGCTGATGTCTGTTGGCGCCGGCGCCAGCCAGATGGTTACCAGCCAGATCACCAGTATGGGCAGCAACCTCGTCTTTATCAGCCCTGGCTCGACGAACGTTGGAGGGGTCGGGCAGGGCGCGGGCAGTGCAGCCAGCCTCACTCTACAGGACGCCCAGGCTATCGCCGAGCCGGGTAACGTTCCTGAGGCGGTGATGGTTGCCGCCCAGACGCAGACCTTCGGCCAGGTTGTAGCGGGGTCGCAAAATACCAGGACTCGCGTGTTGGGCACAACGCCCGATTACCAGTACGTCCGGAATGCCACGATTGCCGACGGCGACTTCATTTCCCAGACCGACGTGCAAGCCAACTCAACGGTAGCCGTGCTCGGCAGCAACGTTGCCCAGACACTGTTCCCGGATGCGGACCCGCTGGGGAGCTTCGTGAAGATAAACAGCCGCTCTTTCAGAGTGATTGGCGTGTTGGCGAGCAAGGGTGGTGGGTTCCTGGGCAGCGAGGACGATATGGTAATCATTCCTATTACCACGATGACAAGGCTCAC
>JAUSJJ010000259.1 GCA_030647705.1 Dehalococcoidia bacterium | reverse complement strand
TCGCCTTCTCTCCGGCGAGCATCAGCGTGCCGGTGGGGACCACGGTAACCTGGACAAACAAAGACTCTGTAGCCCACACTGTGACCAGCGACAGCGGCGTGTTCAACAGCGGGAACCTGTCTACAAACAAGACCTTCAGCTACACGTTCGCCACCGCGGGAACCTTCCCGTACCACTGCTCACTCCACACCTACATGAAAGGCACGGTGACCGTGCAATAGCGCCCTGAAGCGGGTGATGGCAACGAGGCAGGGACGATGCGTACCGCGGACCGGTCGGCAGCACGTTTTCCGGTTGCTGCCACAAAAAGGAGTGGGTTCTGCACCGGGTGGCCTAGCCCCAGAGGTCGGCGGCGAGGTTCTCCGCTTTTCTCTTGATCTCCGCGGCTTCGGCGAATTCCTGATAGCTCTTTTCGTAGTCCCGCGTCCTGATCACAATGGGCATGGGCACGGCATGGCCGAAGATCAGCGATTGTTGTTTAGGCTCCAGCTTGGCCAGGACCGTCTTCAGCTCCCCCTTGTTGGACACGCCGGTGAGCACGTTATCGATGTCACGCTCGTTGTCCAGCCGGTAGGTAATCCTGGTGCCGATCTGGGACATCACCTCTTCGTCGATTCCGCTGGGGCGCTGGTCCACGATGAGTAGCGTCACATTGTATTTTCTCATCTCGCGGGCTATGGTGCCGAAGATGGTCTGATCCATAACTTCATGATTGAGGAACAGATGGGCTTCCTCGATGGTGATGACCAGGGGCTGGGGAGGGGCCGCGCCCTCGCCCTGGGCCTGCTCCGTCCATCGGCGGTACTGGTCGTGGATGCGGCGGGTGAGCGTATTCGCCACCAGCACGTTGGCAGTGGAATCGCCCTTGTACTTGCCAAACTCCAGCACCACATTGATGCCGCGCCCCAGGTAGTCCAGGATACGCTTCACCGAGCTTTCCCGCGCCTTTGGCGTCAGGAAGCCGAGGCGCGCCAGCTTATCCAGGCCGCGGCGCAGGTTGCGCACGGATTGCTCGTGAATATGCAGCCGGTCGAGCAGAGCCTTCGTAGCTTCATCTCCGGTGTCCATCTCCAGGCAGCGCTTCAGCCAGTTCCTGGCGCCGAACTCACGGGCCAGCGCGTAGACGGCCTCCACGGCAGGTTGGGTCAGGTTCAGGGTCTGACGCAGCAACTCCACATCCTCCGGCTCCACCTCGTCATAGCCGATCTCCACCACGGCGTCGGTGCTCACTTTGCGCCGGCGGCTGCTTTCTTCATCTAGCGTGAACACGGCCACCCGTGAACCCAGAATCTGCTTCAGCGCTTTGACCTCACGTCCGGCGCCTTCGAACGAGCCCTTCCAGCCGTACTCGTTGTGCATGTCGAAGACCAGGTTCACCGCCGCGCCCTTCTGGATGATTCCGATGAGCAGCAGCCTGGTGAGAAAGGTCTTGCCGGTGCCGCTCTTGCCGAACACCCCATTGCAGCGGGTGACGAACAGGGGCAGGTCCAGGCAGACCTTCGTCTCCATGTCCAGCGGGTTGCCCACGTAGAAATGCCGCTCGTCCTCCTTGCCGAAGACCACCTCGATGTCCTGCTCCGTGGCTTCCCTGACCCTGGAGAAGTGTGCCGGGACCGTTTTGACCGTCTTGGGGCCGTCGAGCAGGCCCATGGCATCCCCGCCGATGGCCAGCATGGGCAGGACGTGGAGCTTGCCGTAGGTGCTGGTGCCGGAGATGACCTGTGCGATGAATTCGTCGGACACCGGCGGCATGGACGTGATTTCATCGTCGATCGTCTCCAGGCTGACGTCGGTGACCATGCCCAGGAAACGCAGCTTCTGGCCCTCGATCACTACGTACCTGCCGACCGCCCTCTCCTCCACGGAGACATCGCAGTCCAGCTTGACCTCTACGCCGCCGGTCAGAGAGCCGGCCACCACGATGCCAAGTCTATCCGCGGTCATGGCCTTATCCTCGTCAGGATCGTGTTCAGGCGGGCCAGTTCTCCCCGCAGCAGGGGCGCCAGCGTCTTGCCCGCACCCACCAGGAACAGCTTCCGGTCGGGATGGGCTTGCGCGGCCTGGCGCAGGCAGGCGGCGACGACCTCATCGACCGGAGCGCGTTCGGCGGAGAACATCAGAATGCTGAGGAAATCCAGGGACTGTGTGAAGGCGCGCACCTCATCCGGCGGACAGAGGTAGACGAAGCTGTGGACGTGTGGCGGCTGTGGCGGCAGGTAGTGCCGGAGCGTCTCCCCTTCCCTGTGCCCCACCACCAGGGCCCTGAAGGTGGTGCGCAGCAGCTTCGACAATTGCGGGTTCTGGAGGTAAACGTCGGCCTCGTCGGCGGCGTCCTGGCCTCGGGCCAGGGGCCGGCGGCCGGGGTCTACGCTTTCCGTCACTGTGTCACAGACCACGCCGAACACGTCGGGGCTGCCGGCCTTGACCAGGCTGCCCAATGGCGGCGCCTGGTGCAACTGGTAGCACTCGGCGGTGAACTCGCCGGAGCGTGCCTCTATGACCTCGGCGATCCTGGTGGACGATGGTTGCGGTGGGGGATTCGTCGACATACAACTGTAGAGCCTACCACCATTTGGGGGAGATGTCCACTGTACCCCTGGCCGTGGGGGCTCCCGCGAAACGGGGACTAAAGCGGATTTAAGGACGATCCTGTGAGTTTCGCGGGAGACTCCTGACCATAGGGGCGTTGCTCTGAAAACGGCCCGTGACCTCTCCCGGTCGCAACCCGGGTTGTTCCAGTGAATGACAGCGTAGAGACCCGGCTTCCAGTATCAGCCCGCCGGCTCGGACGGGGCGAAGTCCAGCAGATTAAGCCGCAGCGTAGGCGTGTTGCCCCAGTCGTCCATCTCCAGGTTGTAGACGATGTCCAGATAAGGGGATAGTTGGTTTGCCATGCCGCCCATCTGGAAGGCTATGCAGGGCCAGACGGTCTTATCCTGGCTCAGTCTGAGTTTAAGGTGAGGCCCGTTGTTGCCCACCTTCCGCCAGTCCAGGAGCTTCACCCGCCGGCTGACGAAAGTAGGAGCGGGGTTGCCTTGGCCAAAGGGCGCCATGGTATTCAGCAGCTTCAGCGTGTCGCCTTCCATCGAGGAAAGCCCGACGCTGGCATCTATCGGCAGCACGCGGCGGAACTCGATTCCGGCCAGCTCTCGTGACGCGATCGTCAGCAGGCGGTCGTAGAACCTCTCTACATTCGCGCTGGGCAAGGTGAACCCTGCGGCCTGCGAGTGGCCGCCGAACTGCGTCAGGAGGTCGCTGCACTCGGTCAGTGCCGCCACCATATTGAATTGCGGAATGCTCCTGGCGCTGCCGCGACACATTTCAGGGCCCAGCCTTATCACCATGACCGGACGGCAGAACTCGTCTACCAGCCTGCTGGCCACCAGCCCGATGATGCCGGCGGGATAGTCATCGGCGCCCACCATGAGCAGAGGCTGCCCGGTATCGGTCTTGGACAAACGCTCTTTGGCTTTGACCAGCGTGTCGGCAGTAAGCTGCTGGCGCTCAACGTTCTTCTGTTGAAGCAGGCCGGCAAGCTGTCGCGCCTCCTCTGCCTTTTCCGTCACCAGTAACCGGTAGCTGCTGATGGCGTGGTCGAGTCTGCCTGCGGTGTTTAGGCGGGGGGCCAGCACAAATGAGATGCTCTCAGCATCCAGGCTGCCGGGCTTGAGGCCGGCCTGAAGCGCCATCTCCTGCAGGCCCAGCCTGTTGGTGCGGTTGAGCACCTGAAGGCCCTCTTTGACCAGGTATCGGTTCTCCCCGACCAGTGGGGACATGTCCGCGACCGTTCCCAGGGCGACCAGGTCCAGGAACTCGGCCGTCATCTTGGCGTCTCTGCCCAAGGCCATCGAAAGCGCTTGCAGCAACTTGAACGCCACGCCTACTCCGCTGAGTTCCCGGAAGGGATAGGTGGAGTCCGGTCGCTTGGGGTTTACTACTGCCTCGGCTTTGGGCAGCGCCGTGGTTACGGAGTGATGGTCGGTGACAATGACATCGAGGCCGATCCTGCGGGCGTGGGCCACCTCGGGCACGGCGGTGATGCCGCAATCTGCGCTGATGACCAGGCTGATGCCGTCCCGGCGCAATCGGTCTAGCGCCGGCTTGTTCAGGCCGTAGCCCTCTTCGGTCCGGTGAGGTATGTAGGGGACAACGTTGGCCCCGAACCTGGAGAGGCCCTGCACCAGAAGGACGGTGGCCGTGACGCCATCGGTATCGAAATCCCCGTAGATGGCTATGTTCTCTCCGCTGAGCAGGGCGCGATAAACCCGGCCCACAGCCTGGGCCATATCGGGTATGAGGAAGGGGTCGCCGACCAGCCCCTCATTGCCGCCCAGGAAGTCCTGATACCGGGCGGGGTCGGTAATGCCCCTGTTGTGGAGCAGTTGAAGGAGCAGCGGAGATATCTCCGGGTGCCCGGCAGACAGGGCTGCGGAAATTGGCGGGAATACCTGCCATCGGTAGCGACTCAAGTGTTGGTATTCCGTTTCTAGTTGGGGGAAGCTCGGTCCGTCCCTGAGTTCAGGCGGCTCCCGCCAATGTCCGCAGATTCAATCTACAGTGTACGTGACGGCAGTATGACCGTCGCCTTGCCCGGGGCGGTGATCTCGTTGCGCTGGTTCTCCGCCCAGATCTCCAGGTCCACCAGGTGCTGGGCGCCATCCATGTACTTTCTGGTGACCTTGCCCTTGCACCAGGTGGTATCGCCCAGCACGTTGAACTGGCGTACTTCGACGTAGAGGCGCTTCAGCCAGCCATCGTCGCCCATCCAGTTGGTGACCAGGTTGCTCATCCAGGAGATGCGCTGTGGCCCGTAGTCGTAGGCGCCGGGCACACCGATCTCCTGGGCCCTGGACTCCTCCATGTGCACCAGCTCAGGTATGTCCACATTTCCGGTGGTGGAGTCCACCATCTTAATGGCGGGGTGTCTGCGTTTATAGTCCAGCGAATAGCGGTGCGCCCTGATGTACGGAGAGCCGGCGCCCATGCACCAGGCGATCTCATCCGACATGCTCAACGGGCCCTTGACGATGGGCACCAGCCGGTCGCCTTCCTTGACTTCTTCCCAGTAGCGCGGCACGCTGCCCCGGACTTCTTCTCTATCTATATCCTCTTCGATCGCCTTGAGCTGCTGAGGCGTGTATTCGGCCTTCTTAATGTGGGCGTACTTGCCATGCTCCTTGGGCGCGTTGCGTTCCACCCTGATGTTCCAGGCGCGGCCCTTGCCCACAGCTTCGTCCCTCTGATTCAGGTACAGCCCCTCGCCAGTCTGGATGATCATGCGTCCAGCGAAGCGGCTGGGCTTCTCCACGACATCCACGATCCTGGCCTTGACCGCGATAGTATCATTCAGGCGGACGGGCTCGTAGAACTCCCAGTCGCAGCCAGAGTTGAAGTCATGGATGCCGGGCAGCCCGCCCCAGCTTCCTCCCGCCCACCACACGCTGTACAACCAGCAGGGCGGCGCGATGACGCAGCCGTACTTGCTCTTGCTGGCGTAGGTCTCTTCACTCCATAGCGGATTGATGTCCCCGATGCACTCGGCGAAATGCCTGATGGCGTCCTTGGTCGCCACCTCGTTGTAACGTCTGACGCGAAGATCGAGTCCGATACGCCTCTTGAGATCAGCGATGGCCTCGTCGGTTATCCTGGCGTGCTCGTATGCCATCTGTTACTTCCTCTTCGTCACAGGGGAAGTCTTTTTCTCACGCGAGGGCAGGATGACGGTCGAGCTGCCGGGCATGACGTCCTCACCGCGCTGGTTTATGGAGTGATGCTCGACGTTCACGCAGGGCTCGCCATTCTCGTCGATGAACTTCTCGGTTATCTTGCCCTTGAGGTAGACCACGTCTGAAAGGTAGACGAAGCGGCGGTACTCGGCGCGGTTCTTCTTGATCCAGCCATCGTCGCCCATCCAGTTGGTCAGCAGGTGGAGCAGCCAGCACTGCCTCTGAGCGCCCACGTCGTAGGGATAGGGCAGTCCTGCGCCGGCCGCCGCTGCCTTGTTGTAGTGCACGCCGTAGACCGGCTCCAGCGCGCAGGTGGTGGGATCGCGGAAGGCCCAGGCCGGGTGTTTGCGGTAGAGCCTGAGCTGCTGGCCATGCGCCATGATCTGCACCGGCGCTGCGCCCACGCAGTAGGCGATGATATCGGTGAGGCCCAGAGGGCCCTTGACCACCGGCTTCATCTCGTCGCCGACCTTGACATCTTCCCAGTAGCGAGGATTGGAGCCTCTGACCTCTTCGCTCAGTACGTCTTCTTCGACCTTAGCCAGTTCCTTCTCCGTCCAGGGGTGGGGCAACTGAAGGTCGTGGTACTTGCCGGTCTCACGGGCGGCCTTGCGTTCCGCCCTGACCAGCCAGAGGTCGGTCTTGGCCAGCAGGGTGCCGTTCTGGTTGAAGAAGCTGGACCTCTGGCGCTCCATGACCATCTTGCCGGCGAACTTGCTGGTCTTCACGTCGAAGCCGGTGAAAATGCACTCAGGAACTATTGTGTCGCCCATGTATGCCGGCCTGTAGAACTCCCAGTCGTTGCCCGAGTGGAAAGCGTGAATGCCGGGCAGCCCCTGGAGCACCCAGGTGGGAAACACGCTGTAGTAGAAGTTCGGGGGAGCGATGACCTTCCCATAACGCGTGTTCTTGGCGTAGTCGTCCTCCCTCCACAGCGGGTTCGGGTCGCCGATGCCGTC
>JAUSJJ010000256.1 GCA_030647705.1 Dehalococcoidia bacterium | reverse complement strand
GCGGTGAAGCTGGCCCGCCGCTACGGCAAGCTGCATCTCAATGGCGCCTATCTGGTCATCACAGGGTTCAACTCCTTCCACGGACGCACGCTGGCGATGGTCGCCGCCACCGGCCAGCGCAAGTTCCAGGAGGCCTACTCGCCGGTCCCTGATGGCTTCATCAACGTTGACTACAACAACATCGAAGCCATAATGTCCGCCACCACGGACGAGGTCTGCGCCGTCATGCTGGAGCCCATCCAAGGGGAAGGCGGCGTCAACATTCCTGACGGCGACTACTTCAAAAAGGTCAGACACTGGTGCGACCAGAAGGGCATACTGCTCATCCTCGATGAGGTGCAGACGGGCCTGGGCCGCACCGGGACCCTGTGGGGATATCAACAGATCGGCGTGGAACCGGATATCATGACCCTGGCCAAGGGACTGGGCAGCGGATTCCCCATCGGCGCAATAATGGCCACAGACAAGGCAGCCGTGTTCAAGCCGGGCGATCACGGCTCAACCTTTGGGGGCAACCCCTTGGCCTGCGCTGCTGCCTACGCTGCCGTCAACTACATCATCGAACACGAGATACCGGCCAGAGTGGCCCGGGTGGGCCGATACCTGATGATCAGGCTCGATGCCTTCAGGACAAAATACGACTTCGTGACCGAGGTCAGGGGCCGCGGCCTGCTAGTGGCGCTGCAGTTCAACCGCGCCATCGCGGACCAGGTGGTGGAAGCCTGCCTGAAACAGGGCCTGCTGTTGAACCCGGTCAAGCCGGATGCGCTGCGCTTCATGCCGCCGCTAATCATCACCGAGACCGAGGTGGACGAAGCAGTCGTCATACTGGACAGGGTACTGGCGAGAATCGCCACCAACAGCTAGAGCGGGTCCGGGACGGAACCCTGGCAGCGGTTTGAATGCCGCTCATGGTTCGACAGGCTCACCACGAGCGGGGTTTCTGCAGCCTGGATGTGTCGCGGGCCACGGATTGCTTCGGCGCTACGCGCGCTCGCAATGACGAGGCAGACGCCCCGATTCTCTCGGGAAACCTCTAGGGAAGAGCCCTGAGAAGGGACGAAGTCCTGTCTCGATCGGGGGGTTGGGGGTGTCCCCCAATTATTCCCCCTTCCTGGAAGGGAGGGGGCCAGGGGGATGGTCGAACAGATTTGATTCTTGTCCTCTCAGAGGAGGTCATATGAAAGGCAAACAGAAGGTCGTCCTGGCCTACAGCGGCGGCCTGGACACGTCGGTGGCGATAAAGTGGATCGCCGAGAAGTACAACGCGGATGTGATCGCGCTGGCTCTCGACGTGGGAGCCGAGAAGGCCTACCCCGAAATCAGAGACCGGGCGCTCAAGATAGGCGCCATCAAGTCATTGGTGGTCGACGCCAGAGAGCTTTTCGTCAAGTACTTCGTATTCCCTGCCCTTCAGGCGGACGCCATATACGAGGGCTCTTACAACCTGGCCACGGCTCTCTCCCGCCCGCTGATGGCCAAGCTGCTGGTGGACACGGCCCACGCCGAAGGCGCCTTCGCAGTGGCCCACGGCTGCACCGGCAAGGGAAACGACCAGGTAAGGTTCGACGTCAGCGTGGGCGCGCTGGCCCCCGAGATCAAGATCATCGCTCCTGCCAGAGAGTGGGGCATGACCAGGGAAGAGGAGATCGCCTACGCCAAACGCAACGGCATTCCCGTCCCGGTCACTGTGTCCAGCCCTTACTCCACCGACGAGAACCTGTGGGGCCGCAGCATCGAATGCGGCGTCCTGGAAGACCCCTGGGCAGAGCCGCCAGAGGATATCTACCGCTGGACGAAATCTGTGCAGCAGGCGCCGGACAAGCCGGCTTACGTGGAGATCGCCTTCGAGAACGGCATCCCGGTCAGCCTCGACGGGCGGAAGCTAGGCGGAGTTGCCCTGATAGATGAACTGCACGACCTCGCAGGCAAGCACGGGATCGGCAGGGTAGACCACGTCGAGAACCGGCTGGTGGGTATCAAGTCCCGCGAGATCTACGAGGCGCCTGCAGCCACCGTGCTGCTGGAAGCGCACCAGGCGCTGGAGGACCTTACCCTGAGCAAGCCGCAGCTCCGGTTCAAGCAGCGCGTGGTGCAGGAATATGCAGACCTGATCTACAATGGCCTGTGGTTCACTTCACTGCACCAGGACCTGGCTGCCTACGTACAAAGCTCGCAGCGGTACGTCACGGGCGCCGTACGCATGAAGCTGTTCAAAGGGCGCGCAGTGGTAGTGGGACGTCAGTCCCCGCATTCCCTATACAGCCTGAGCCTGGCCACCTATGACAAGGGCGATGTCTTCGACCAGACAGCCTCGATTGGGTTCATTCACATCTGGGGCCTGCCCGTGAAGACCCAGGCGCGAATACAGCTTCTGCAGCAGCCGGAAGGCCCTCTGAGCATAGTATTGCCTCAGGAGAAAAAGTCCTAGGCTATTCCCGTACCCCAGGCTGAAGCCTGGGGCATAAGTGATGCGCACCCATGCCCACGGCTTCAGCCGTGGGTAGGAATCCACGGATCATGAATAATAAGGAGTCCTAGCCATGAGCGGACGCTGGTTCGAGGACTTCAAGGTCGGCGACAGGTTCGTCACGCCCGGCAAGACGGTCACTGAGGGCGCCATCGCCACCATGATCGGGCTGGGCGGTTTCACCATGCCCCTGTTCAACGACGAGGAGTACGCCAGGACCACACCGTTCGGTACGCGAATCGCTCCTGGACGGCTGACCCTGTTTCTCATGGGCGGCCTGGAAGAGCAGACCGGCGTCTACGAAGGCTGCCTCATCGCACTACTGAGCATAGACAAGGTGCAATTCAAGGGGCCGCTCAAGGCCGGCGACACCATCAAAGTGGAGATGGAGGTCACCGCGACCAGGGATACCAGCAAGCCGGACCGGGGCGTCGTCGTCCACAGGAGCGTCTGCCGCAATCAGCGCGGCGAGGCGATACTGGAGACAGAGGCTGCACACCTGTTGCGGCGACGGCCAAAGTAGCGCCAGGGCACATCCGCCGGGGTCGCGTCCCTGGCAGGAGAAACAGCGAATGAGCCAGCTTCGGTCACGTTTCGGCAAGGAAGCCGATCGCTCCGTCCAGAAATACACCTCTTCTCTGTCCTATGACCGGCGCCTCTGCCGCGAGGACATCGCCGGAAGCATCGCCCATGCTCGCATGCTGGCCAAACAGGGCATCATCTCCGACAAAGACGCCGAGCTTATCATCATGGCCCTGATCTCCATCCGCGAGGAGATCGAGCAGGGCAAGTTCCAGTTCAAGGACGAGCTGGAAGATATCCACATGAGCATCGAGGCGCGGCTGGTGGAGAAGATCGGAGAGGCCGGACAGAAACTGCACACCGCGCGCTCCCGCAACGACCAGGTGGCCCTCGATGTCCGTCTTTATGTCAAGCGCGCCATCGGCGAGACCATGGAGGCTGTGAAGAAGCTTCAGCGGTCGCTGATCGGACTTGCCGAGGCCAACACCGACACCATCATGCCCGGCTACACCCATCTGCAGCAGGCGCAGCCGGTACTGCTGGCCCATCATCTGCTGGCCTATTTCGAGATGCTGCAACGGGACGGTCAGCGCTTCCAGGACTGCCTCAAACGAGTCGACGTCATGCCTTTGGGCAGCGGAGCGCTGGCCGGAGTGCCCTATCCGCTGGACCGGGAGGCCGTTGCCAAAGAGCTGGGTTTCAGCCGCATCAGCCGCAACAGCCTGGATGCCGTCTCCGACCGCGATTTCATCGTCGAATACCAGGCCGCGGCAGCTACGACCATGATGCACGTCTCTCGGCTTTCCGAAGAGCTTATCATCTGGTCTTCGGCGGAGTTCGGCTTCATCGAGATTGATGACGCTTATGCCACCAGCTCCAGCATCATGCCCCAGAAGAAGAACCCGGACGTGGCGGAGCTGGCCCGCGGCCGCACCGGCCGCGTCTACGGCAACTTGCTGGCAATGCTCACCACGCTCAAAGGGCTGCCCCTGGCCTACAACCGCGACCTGCAGGAGGACAAGGAAGGCCTGTTCCAGACCGTGGACACGCTGCTGTCTACACTGGAGGTCTTCGCCGGCATGGTGAGCACACTCAAGGTGAAGTCCCACCGCATGCGCGCCGCCACCGAAGGCGGCTACCTGCTGGCCACGGACCTCGCCGACTATCTGGTGAAAAAGGGCCTGCCTTTCCGCAAGGCGCACGAAGCGGTGGCTAAGCTGGTGCAATACGCGGTGGGGCAGGGAAAAGACCTGAAGCGACTGACGCTTGATGAGTACCATCGCTTCTCGCCGCTGTTCAAAGAAGACGTCTTCCAGATCAGCGTCGAGTCGTCGGTGGCGGCGCGCGACGTACCCGGCGGCACGGCACCCCGGCAGGTGAAAACGGCTCTGGCCGAGGCGAAGCGGCAATTGGAGCAGGGCGGTTAAGGGGAAGACTTGGATAATCCTACTCACTCAGAGACCGGTGGCGGCGAAACGATTGCCTCAAGGGACATAAAGGCCGTTTTGGAGCAGTTCGTTGATTATTTGATGCCTGAGCTTACGGCCTACGAGGCTTGTCTTTATCTCTTTCTCTTGAGAAACTCTCTTGTCAAAGATAACGTCCTAGACATTAGGATCGGCAAGCGCACGATCGCAGCAAATCTAATTACTCCTTCCAAAGGAGTAAAAGGTGACAAGCCCGCTTTTGCTCAAATTACGAAATTGCTGAAAGGGCTTGAAGAAAA
>JAUSJJ010000254.1 GCA_030647705.1 Dehalococcoidia bacterium | reverse complement strand
AGCGCCAAAGACGAGATGGATGACTACATCCAGCAATTCCAGAAGTGGGGCCAGGTGGGGACCCTGGGGATGTTCCCCCGGCAGCTATTCCTTGAAAAGCCGACCATCGCTGCCATCAACGGGCCTGCCCTGGCGCTGGGCGGCATTCTGGCCCTCCAATGTGACATAAAGATCGCATCGGAGAATGCCACCATTGGCTATACTCTGGTGAAGCTCGGTTGGTTCCCACCTTATTGCCACGAGTTCTGGCAGTTGGGGTCGCCGGCGGCCGCGCTGCAGTCCCTGCTCACCGGAGAGCCGGTCAGCGCAAAGGACGCGTACCATTTCGGCTTCATCACCGAGGTGTTGCCCCAGGCAAAGCTGATGCCCCGAGCCATAGAGATCGCCACCAAGATCAGGGATGCCGCTCCGTTGGCGGTCAAGGCGGTCAAGGTGACTTGGGACACCCAGCCTCAGAACACGAACCTCTGGAGCCTCCATGTGTTTCATGACTATGCCCGCCGGGCGGAGCTTTCCGAGGATGCCATAGAGGGCCCGCGAGCATTTGCTGAAAAAAGGAAACCCCGCTACACTGGCAAGTAGATAGCCTTACGGGCTTGAATCTGAGAGGGGCCTTGAGTCTGGTCTTGTCGGTGGGGTGAAAGCCCCAACGGGCCTCCAGAGGTGAAACTGATGGACTCAAGGCCCTTTCGGCTGTCCTAACCTAATTGCAGACACAGGCAAACAAGCGACATGTTGAGTTCTTTTCGTGTTCTTGACCTGACAGATGAGAATGGCTTCCTGTGCGGCAAGATGCTGGCTGACATGGGGGCCGATGCCATCAAGGTAGAGAGGCCGGGCGGAGATCCATCTCGCCGTTTGGGCCCCTTCTATCACGATACCCCTCACCCTGAAAAAAGCCTCTTCTGGTTTGCCTTCAACGCCAACAAGAGGGGGATAACGCTAGATATCGAAACAAGGGACGGCCAGGCGCTTTTCAAGAAGCTGGCCGTCGCCGCGGATTTCGTTGTCGAGTCGTTCCCTCCGGGCTATATGGACGACCTGGGTCTGGGCTACGCCGCCCTGTCTGCGATCAACCGCCGTATCATCCTGACATCGATCTCCCACTTTGGCGCAAGCGGCCCCTACAGGTACTATAATGGATCGGACCTGGTCGATGTGGCATTGGGCGGGCTGATGTACGTGTGCGGCGATGCCGATCGCGCCCCCCTTCGCATCGCCTTTCCTCAGGCCGCACTGCACGGCTCCGCTGAGGCGGCTGTGGGGACTCTGGTCGCTCACTATCACAGGGAAACCACCGGGCAGGGGCAGCATGTGGACGTATCTATCCACGAAAGCCAGGTAACCACGGGGCTGGACCTGCAGCTTCATTGGTCGCTGAATCGGAGAATAGTGCGCCGTGCCGGGCCGTTCCGTCACCGGCCGGACACCAGCACGGTGACGCGGTATAGTTGGCCTTGCAAGGATGGCTACGTTACCTGGGCGTTGTACGGCGGCGCGGGGGCGAGCCTGGTCAAGAAGCTTATGGACTGGGTCGAAAGCGAAGGCATGTCCGACGATTTCCTGAAAGCCCAGAAGTGGGCTGCCCTGGATATGTCGAAGTATACCCAGGAGATGCTGGACCGGGTCGCACAGCCCATGACCAGGTTCTTCATGTCGCACACAAAGGCCGAGCTTATGGCGCAGGCGATCAAGCGTGGGGTGCCGGTGTATCCGGTGTTCACGGCGAAGGATATCTTGCAGGACCGGCAACTGGCCACAAGAGACTTCTGGATCGAGGTGGAGCACCCCGAGCTGGGCGATACCATTACGTACCCCGGGTCCTTCGTCAAGGCCTCGCAAACGCCGTGTTCCGTGAGACGCCGCGCCCCGCTTATCGGAGAGCATAATCTGGAGGTCTACGAAGGAGATCTCGGCCTGTCCAGGCAAGAGCTGGTTATCTTGAAACAGGCCGGGGTGGTCTGACCGGCCATCAGGGGAGATATGACGAAGCAGGCGCTTGAAGGAGTCAAGGTAATCGACCTGACATGGGTGCTGGTGGGGCCAACCACATCCATGTACCTGGCTGACTACGGGGCGACTGTGGTGCATGTTGAATCCAGCATCTGGATGGACATCTTGAGGCAGGGGCCGCCGTTCAAAGACGGGGTGGTGGGGCTCAACCGCAGTGGCTGGTTCAACAACTACAATCGCAACAAGCTGGGGATGACTCTTAACCTGAAGCATCCCCAGGGCGTCGAGGTGTTCAAGAAGATGGTGGCATGGGCGGATGTGGTGGTCGAGAACTTCGCCGCCGGCGTTATGGTGCGGATGGGCCTCGGCTACCAGGACCTGGCGAGGATCAAGCCCGACATCATCATGCTGAGCACATGCATGCAGGGTCAAACCGGCCCTCATGCCACCCATCCGGGCTATGGAGTGCAGATGGCCTCTCTGGCGGGCATCAGCCAGTTCATGGGGTGGCCGGACCGTGAACCTGCCATCATCTACGGCGCCTACACCGATTCCATTGTGCCCCGGTTCGCTGCCTCAGCCATAGTTGCAGCCCTGGACTACCGGCGCAGGACGGGCAAAGGCCAGCATCTGGACCTTTCCCAGTTTGAGACCTCTCTGAGTTTCGTGGCTCCAGCTATCCTCGACTATACGGTCAACGAGAAAGAGGGCCAGCGCATGGGGAACCGGTGCGTCTACGCTGCGCCGCACGGCGCTTACCCCTGCCGTGGCCACGACCGTTGGTGC
>JAUSJJ010000234.1 GCA_030647705.1 Dehalococcoidia bacterium | reverse complement strand
GCACACCGCCGGTGCGCTCGCTGACAGCCACCAACTGGCAGTACAACTCACCAAACACATGGTCGTGCCTGGACAGGGCTTCGGAGAAAGGGTCTCCCGCACGAAGATCTTCCAGAATCCGGGCGACTACCCTCCTGAAAGCACGACTGTTCATCTCTTCCAGCATCAACTGAAGGGCCGGAACGATGCTGATGCCGGCGTCTAGAAGCGTCGCCAACTGGCGGGAGAACAGGATTATCTCCTTAGTCGTCACTTTGAAGAGGCTGGGGAACATGTCTTCGATGGCCGGCAAGGCGGCCGCCGGCTTGAGCGTGATCGGCCGGTAGCCGTGGGTCATCAGAGTCTCCGCCGCCGCCGCCTCCGTAACGCCGCTGACGGTGCCTTTGACCAGTTGCTTGCTCCCTGTGGTATATGCTACGTACCGATAGTTCATATCAGTTCCTTAAGACCCCTGTGCGATCGAGTACACGTTGCGCAACACCTCGTATGGGCTGGTGACCGATTGCTTCACCTTGAGCATGCCGTCCCGCAACATCGGCGCCATGCCTTCTTGCAGCGCTCTGGCTCTTATCGTACCGGCGCTGGCCCCTGACAGCACCATGCGCCTTGTTTCCTCGCTCATCGCCAGTATCTCGAATACCCCGCAACGCCCGCGGTATCCAGTGTTGGCGCAGAAGTTGCAGCCTTGCCCATAGAAGAACTCCGTGCGCTTAGCCCCCATCTCCCTCTCGTAGACCGCTTGTTCTTCCAGAGAGCCCGGCACTGGCCTGCGGCAGTGATTGCATACACGCCGCACCATCCTTTGGGCAACCACGCCAATTATAGACGAGCAAATCAGAAACGGTTCGATGCCCAGGTCAAGCAGCCGGAACAACGCTCCCACCGAATCGTTCGCGTGGATGGAAGACATGACAATATGCCCTGTCAGCGAAGCCTGGATGGCAATCTCGGCGGTTTCTCTATCCCTGATCTCGCCCACCAGTATCACGTCGGGGTCGAGCCTCATCAACGCCCTCAGACCGTTGGCAAAAGTGATGCCCGCTGAAGGGTTGACCTGAATCTGGTTGATGTTGTTGAAACGGTACTCCACCGGGTCCTCTATGGTGACGATGTGCTGCTCGTCGTGGTTAAGCTGGTTGACCGATGAGTACAGGGTAGTCGTTTTCCCGGACCCGGTCGGACCGCTCAGCAGGATCATCCCGAACGGGGCACTGAGCATACCGCGATACTTCTGCAAAGGGTCCGGCAGAAAGCCGAGCTCCGTCAGGTCCAGCAAGGCAAAAGACTTGTCCAGAATCCGCAGCACCACCATCTCTCCATGCACGGTATCGCTGGTCGCCACCCGGATGTCCACCTTCTTACCTTCAACCGCAGTCGAGAACTGGCCATCCTGGGGCCGCCGGCGGTCAGCGATGTTCATGCCCGCCAGGATCTTCACGCGCGAAACGAGAGAGAGATGGACGCTGAGCGGCAAAGACATCGCGTCGTGCAGGATTCCGTCTATGCGGTAGCGAATGCGCAGTCTGTCTTCCTGGGCCTCTATGTGTACATCGGATGCGCGGTCCTTCACAGCCTGTTCAACGATCATGTCCACGGCCCGCACCACGGGTGTATCGGCGGCCAGGTCGGTGGCGACCCGCCTGGAGACCGCATTCGGCTTCGGCGCCTGCTTCGGGATACTGCTGATCTGCTGCTCGATCTGGCTGCTGACTTTGTAGCTGTGGTCTATAAACTCCCGGATATCGGAAGGGATGCTCTCCACCGGTTTTACAGTCATGCGGGCCTGAGCGGTCAGGTCATCGAGAGCACGCAAGTCCCAGGGGTCTTCCATGGCTACCATAAGGGCGCCCTCGACCACTGCTACGGGTATGGCATTGTATCTCCGCGCCATGGATTCGGGGATCAGCTTCAACGCCTCCGGCTCGATCTTCTGTTGCTTCAGGTCGACGAACGGGACATTGTGTTGCATACCCGCGATGATGCCCAGTTCACGCGCGCTCACCAGTCCCTGTTCTTCGAGTATCAGGCTGATATCCTTGCCGCCGGCTTCATAGACGGCCAGGACCTCCCGCCATTGATCGGCGGTTATCAGCCCGCCCTTCTGCAACAGGAGCCCGAGGTTCTTCTCGACCTTGCTGCTCAACGCCATTGCCATGCCACTCCCTGTCGAAGGCAGTCACCAGCGCCCGTGTTACGGCGCATTTTGCCCCCGGGTCCCTCTGCCTACCGACTGACTATCCCCATTCCCAGTCAGAGTGACCCTGATCCTCCTGGGAGGGCACTGTTCCGCGCCGGAGGATTCCTGCGGACTGTCCGCCATGGCAGCTTCGGCCACATTGGGCACATCCCGAAGGATGTCTACAAGCGGGACCGGTTTGTCCACCTGGACGGTGATCACGCTTCCCAGGCTCCATGAACCAGATGTCTGCAGCACCTTAACATGCAGGGTGTTCTCCAGATAACGGGTAACCCCCAGAAGCCTTGCGATGCTGATGGGAGGCGCCACATGGATCTCCGCCTTGCCCTCCACCAACTCAGGGCAGGCCGGTGGCCGGACAGATTCCTCGGTTGCCGCGACTTCGTCTTCAGTCTCCGCGCTGCCGTTCTCTTCACAGGGAGGCGGCTCAGGAATCGAAGCATCCACCGCCGCAATAGCCTCACCCAGCCCCGAGTGAAGTTCCCTGACAGTCTCATGCCCTTCGGGCGGGGAATAAAATGGGGACAGGGCCGGGGGCGAAACGTCGGCATCGGGAGCCTTTGGGGCGACACAAGCGCAGACCTCTTCTTCGAGGGTTTGCGCCCTTTTGACCAGGTAATCGAGCGAGGGCCTCAAGTCCTGGCGGATCTTGTCCAAGACTCCGGCGAGGTGTCGATCGATGTCCTCCTTGAGCCTCAGCCTGACCTGAGCCGCCTCCTTGGTCACTTCTGCCTGAATAGCGACGGCTCTTTGCTGGGCCTGCTGCAACAGCGCCGACGCTTTCTCTTTCTCCTCTGCGGCCGCATCGGCGTCCTTCTGTGCTTTGCCTGCGATGTCGTCAGCGCGCTTCTCGGCATCTTCGATCAGACGCGCAGCATCTGCTTCAGCCGCCTTTCTGATCCTGGCGGTGACTTCACGCGCCTCCCTCATCATGCCGTCCGCTAGAGACTGCACAAGCTCAGATACGTTGACCGCGGAGACGTCTCCGCGGTTCGCCGAGTCTTTGGTTGTGACGTTATTGCCGGGAACCTTTTCGTTCTTATGCATCGCCAGCCCTCCAGGTACCCAGCCCAAGCACCTTTCGCAGATCTGGAGCCAGTCCTAAGCCGTCCCCGTGAAAGCAGCAGCCCTTTTATGTTATGCAGGGCCGCGCCCGCTTTCCCATGAGACTCGGCGAGGCAGGC
>JAUSJJ010000233.1 GCA_030647705.1 Dehalococcoidia bacterium | reverse complement strand
GACGGCGCCGGCGGCCTCCGCCTTCACGTGTAGGAACCTCACCTTCCACGCCGCCTTCTACATGGACGCCCCCCCGGAAAAGGTGTACCAGACGGTAAAGGGCCACCTGATGGATGTCCTGGCCCAGATCAAGGAGGAAGGCATCGTAGTATCTGTCAGGCCGGAGGTTATGGGCCGGGATACCCAGTTCGGCAGTGTTGAAGAGCTGCTTCGCCTCAGCAAGGAACTCAAGGGCGTGTCCCTATGCATTGACTTCGCCCACTTGCACGCACGGGCCGGCGTGTTCAACACCCACCCCGAGTTCGTGGCCTTGCTGAAGAAAGTCGAGACTGTCCTGGGACGCTCGGCGCTGGAGGACATCGCCATCCACGTCTCAGGGATCGAGTACACCAAGAGGGGCGAGAAGAAACACCTCAACCTGAAACAGTCCGACTTCAATTACCCCGACTTCGTCCGATCCCTGAAGGACTGCGACGTCCGGGGTATGGTTATCTGCGAGAGCCCGAATCTGGAAGAAGACGCGCTCTTGCTGCAACGGGAGTACCTGGCGCTATAGGCGCCGTAATCCGTGGATTCCTAACCCACGGCTGAAGCCGTGGGCATGGCATCGCAGTATCTATGCCCCAGGCTTCCAGCCTGGGGTACGGGAAACACCTCTTAGGTGAAGGCATCCGATTATCGAACACCGTTGAGCAGTACAAAGAATCCACGGATCATGTAGGCGTAACCTGGCTTGACAGTGCGCATCCCTTATTGTATCGTAGGCTTTGCTTCGCGGCCAATTCTTTCTCTTCGGAGGGGACACATGACTGTTACTTCGGAAGCCCCATCCGCCCTCGGCCCCTATCGAGTGCTTGACCTGACGCAGGGCGGCTATTGTATCTGCGCCAGGTTGCTCGGAGACCTGGGCGCCGATGTCATCAAGGTGGAGCCGCCCGGTGGTGACCCTACACGTAATATCGGCCCCTTCTACAAGGACGTTCCCGATCCAGAAAAGAGCCTGTTCTGGTTCACCTATAACAGCAACAAGCGCGGCGTGACCCTGGATATCGAGACCCCGGACGGGCAACAGATACTGAAGAAGCTGGTCAGGAAGTCGGATTTCGTCATCGAGTCCTTCGATCCGGGTTACATGGCCGGCCTCGGACTGGGCTACGATGACTTGAGCCTCATCAACCCTCGCATCATCGTCACGTCGATCACTCCCTTCGGACAGACCGGCCCCAAGTCCTCGTACAAAGGCTCGGACCTGACCGGCTGGGCCAGCGGCGGGCCGCTGTACACTATGGGCGACCCTGACCGCGCCCCCACCGGTCTAACCTTTCCCCAGGCGATGCTTCACACCGGGGTGGAGGCGGCCGCCGGCGCCATGACGGCCCACATGTACCGGGAGAAGACCGGGAAGGGCCAGGTCGTCGACGTATCCATGCAGGATACCCTGATCTGGGCGCTTCAGGCCCTGATCGAGATGTATGACATGAACCGTTACAACTACCCCAGGGCAGGCGGGCAGTGGGTTACCGCGGGCGGCCTGGGCAGGCGGCAAACCTTCTCCTGCAAAGGGGGCTACGTGGCGTTCACCGTGTTGGGCGGAGGGCTGGTCGGTGCGGTAAGGTCGACCAGGGCCATGGTGGACTGGATGAAAGAAGATGGGATGGCAGCCGACTGGCTGGTCAAATATGACTGGGAGCACCAATTCGACGTCTCGGTAGTCACGCAGGAAGAGGTATACCGCGTCGAAGAAGAATTCCTGAAGTTCTTCAAGACCAAGACGAAGACGGATTTGTGGCAGGGCGCGAGGAAGAGGGGCATCCTTCTGGCGCCCGTGGTGAACGTGAAAGAGATAACCGAGGACGAGCACCTTAAGGCCAGGGGCTATTGGCAGCAGGTACACCATCCTGAACTGAACGATACGCTCACCTATTGTTCCTCCTTTCACGCTCTGAGCGAGACGCCGGGCCGGATCAGACGGCGAGCCCCGCTCATCGGCGAGCACAACGACGAAGTGTATGGCAAAGAGCTAAGGATGCCGAAGAGTCATCTGGCCGTGTTGAAGCAAGCGGGAGTGATTTAGGAGGAATGGATATGAAGCCGAGAAAAGGCCCGCTGGCCGGAGTCAAGGTTGCCAATTTCTCCTGGATCGGCGTTGGTCCGATAACCGTAAGGTACCTGGGCAACTGGGGCGCAACCGTGGTCAAGGTGGAAAGCCATGGCCGTCCGGATATCTTGAGGATGATGCTGCCCTACAAGAACAATATTCCCGCCATCGATAACAGCCCCTGGTTCGCCAACGTCAATTCCTCCAGCTATGGGGTCAGCCTCAACCTGGAGAACCACAAGGGCAGAGAGATAGCCTGGAAGCTGGTGGAGTGGGCCGATTTGGTGGCAGAGAGCTTTGCTCCGGGTACCATTGCCAGGTGGGGCCTGGACTACAAGAGCGTGAGCAAGGTCAGGCCGGACATTGTCTACATGAGCACCACCCAGTTGGGGCAGACTGGCCCGCAAGCCAATTTCGCCGGGTGGGGCTACCACGCGGCGGCACTCGGCGGGTTTACTGACATCAGCGGCTGGCCCGACCGCGACCCTGCGCCCACCCAGGCAGCCTACACTGACTTCATTGCCCCTCGTTTCAATGCCGTGGCCCTGCTGGCGGCCCTGGACTACAAGCGTCGCACAGGCAAGGGGCAGTACCTCGATCTGTCCCAACGAGAGGTAAGCACTCATTTCCTGGCCACCCCGGTGATGGACTATCTGGTCAACGGCAGGATAATGACCCGGAATGCCAACCGCCTGCCGTATGCCGCCCCGCACGCCGTCTACCACTGCCGAGGTGAAGAACGCTGGTGTGCCATCGCCGTTTTCACCGACGAAGAGTGGGCATCATTTTGCGTCGTCGTCGGCAAACCGGAACTGATTACCGATCCCAGGTTCTCCACCATCGCCACCAGGAAACAGAACGAGGAAGAGCTTGACCGGATAGTCGGCGAATGGACTCGCAACTACACTGCGGAGCAGGTGGAGGTTATGATGCAGGACGCCTGCATCGCTGCCTGCGTGGTGGAGTCCGTGCGGGATATCTTCGAGGACCCGCAGGTCAAACACAGAGGCTTTTTCAAGGTGCTGCCGCACGCGGCGATCGGGGAGCACGTGTATCGGGGCCACGGATTCAAGCTGTCCAAAACGCCCGATGAAGACCGCTTTGCCGGGCCGGCCATGGGACAGCACAAGGAGATGGTGTTCAAGGAAGTCCTGCACATGAACGATGAAGAAATCCGCGACGCCATGGTCCAGGGCG
>JAUSJJ010000218.1 GCA_030647705.1 Dehalococcoidia bacterium | reverse complement strand
GGCCTGTTCAGCCAGTGGGAGCGGCAGTCCCTGCCGCTGACGGTTTCGCAGCAATACAGGCGGATGTTCAGCACTTTCAGCCGCTACTTTGCGGACGAGGCGAACAGGATCGGCGACGATAGCCTGGACCAGGAACTGATGATACTGAACGCTCTCGACGCGTAGAGGGAAGTACCGGCTCAATTGAACGCGGGTGTCGCCGTGTGGCGGCGCCCGCGTCTTTTTGTGCAGTGAGCTGGTTCAATCCCGCCAGGCAGTGGGGCCCGGTCAGGCCATTCCCGGTTCCCTTGACGTGAGGGGACTAAGCAGAGGGTGATTCGCCCTACGCGGGCGGAGTGTCCTCTCCCAGCGCCCGGCCCAGCTCCCGCCTCAGATATGCCGTCTCGGCGCCGGATGACACCACGTCCCAGGGCAGCTTGTCGCCGGCCGTGAGTTCTCGGCAGGCGTCCGCTTCCAGCTCGATGCCCTCTTGTTCGAGCGCCTGGCCCCAGGCGGCCAGGGAGTCTTTGGTCAGACCCGCCAGCACCCTGCCCAATCGCGGATCGCCACGGGAGAGCACCGCCTGGACCTGGCTCCAGCCCACGCTCTCCGGCTTGATCTCGACGCCTTTGTGCTTCAGGTCGGCCCTGATCATCTTCAGCCGTCCCTCCAGGACATCGGCGGGGGCCATCCCTCGCCACTGGAACGGCGTCCCTGCCTTGGGCACGAAGGGGCCTACGTTCAGCGTCAGCCTCGTCCCGGCCTGCCTGCGCTCGAGAAGACCCAGGCAAGAACGCACCAGCGTTATCAGGTCGCGGACGTCGTCGTCGGTCTCGCCGGGCAGTCCGACCATGAAATAGAGCTTGATCTGTCTCAGGCCGAGACCGGCAGCCTTGTCGATGGCCGACAGGATGTCGTCGCCGGTGAAGCTCTTGTTGATGGCTCGGCGCAGTCGCTCGGAGCCTGCCTCAGGCGCCAGGGTCACCGTCTGGGTGCCGCTTTCGGCGATGGCCCTCAGCACGGTCTCCGAGAGCGGTTTGATGCGCAGCGAGCTTACCCCCACGCCTGCCCCCATTACCCTCAGCTCGGTCACCAGGCGCTCCAGCTCGGGGTGGTCGGAGACTGCCGCGCCCACCAGGCCCAGTCGCTTCCGGTAGGTGAGCCCGACTCTGGCCTGGGCCAGCAGGTTGGGCAGCGAACGCGTCCGGAATGGGCGGAAGGCGAACCCGGCCAGGCAGAATCGGCAGCCCCGGCCACAGCCGCGGGCTATCTCCATCAGATACATATCGCCGAGCTCCGTGTCCGGCGTCAGCGCCACCGAAGTCGTGGCGAAGCTGTCGATGTCGGCGGCCCACTGGCGGGCCACGCTCTGGCTCTCGCCCGGCACGTAGATTCCCGGAACGGCGGCAAGCGCCCGGCGCAGCTCTTCGCGGCTTCCCGAAACGCCCTCCGTGATGACCTCGAGAAGTCCTGGCGCGATAGCCTCGCCCTCTCCGATAGCGATGGCGTCGAAGAGCAGCGATAGCGGCTCGGGATTGGCGGTGAGGCATGGGCCGCCGCCGATGATCAGCGGGTGCTCCTCGTTGCGGTCGGCGGCCAGAGGAGGAATGCCGCTGGCCTTCTGCACCTGCACAATGTTGAAGTAGTCGAGCTCGTAGGACACGGTGAAAGCGAGCACAGGGAAATCGGTCAGCGGGCGCTGCGTTTCGAGGCTGAGCAGCGAAGTCTTTTGGGGCGTTGGCCTGCCTTCCCAGAACACCCTCTCGCAGACGATGTCCCGGTGGCTGTTGAAGAGCTTATACAAGGTCTGCAGGCCCAGGTTGGACATGCCGACCCGGTAGGAGTTGGGATAGACCAGGGCGACCGCGATCTTGCCCCCCCAGTCCTTGACTATTGTCCCTTGCTCTCTGGCGAGCCTCTTCCTGGCCTCTTGGGCAGCTTCCCACGTCATGTGAGCCATTATAGCGGCTCCGAGCGTCGTTAGCGAGCCTTGGGGGTGCCGCGAAGGCCTCTCTCCTTACAGGATGCCGGTGGAGGTGGTAAGTGGGCATGGAGTTGTGTTTGGGATACCGCAGGCTGAAGCCCGCGGCATAGGGCAACTCGGCTGCGGCCTCCCTCTCCGCCGGCAGAGAGGGAGCACTGACGCTCGGCCCTTACATCGGGTCCGGCGATTGCCTGCGTAGACGCGCCGCAGGCCGGGGGTTTGGGGGTGTCCCCCAAGCTCTTTTCTTTCCCCTTCCTGGCGAGGAAGGGGAAAGGGGGATGGTCGAACCACCCATTGACAACCGCGCCTGGATGCAATAACGTATTTCTACATGCATACATACGCAATTTCAACCGGCTGCCGGATTATGGTACAATTAAATGAAACGGGTAAGGAGTCCAGATATGCCATTGTACGAATACAAATGCTCCAAGTGTGGGCACGTTTTCTCCAAGCTGCTCTGGGACGCTAAAGATGAAAAGGAACTCAAGTGCCCGGTCTGTGGGGAGGCCAAGGTAGAGCGTCAGATCTCCCAGGTTGGCGGCACAGGGAGCGGCTGCTCCACCGATACCAAGCCCAACACCGGTTACACCCGGCGGTATGGCTGAGGGTGAGCCGCTGAAGGCCGTTGGCCTTCTTGGCTAGAAGTGAGCGGGCGGCCCCTTGCCTGCCCGAGAGCCCCCCATGAACGCAGAACGTATCGCACAGCTCGAGCGAGATCTCGCCGAGATGAAGGCGCGGATACCGAAGCACTCGGTGCGCCCGCACCTGATCATTCGCATCGAGGAGCTCGAAGAGGAGTTGGCGCGGCTAAAGCAGGAGGACGCGGATGCCCAAAGCTAAAGCCGTCGTCGATCCCGATATCTGCCAGCCGTCCCGCTGCGGCGGCGGCGTCTGCCTCGCCTGCAAGGAGTGCCCGAACAAGGTGATGAGACAAGAGGAGCCGGGCGATGTGCCGTACGTCAACCTCGACCTCTGCCGCGGCTGTTTCACCTGTCTCTTGGCCTGCCCCCTCAAAGCCATCAAGAGAATGTAGCGCTTTGAAACTGCGGTTTCATCTGCCCTTTCCCCTCCAATCCGGTTTCACGCAACTCCCACCCAACGCGCCCATGTTTTCATATTTCGCGGCGGCCTAGCGCAACAGGCATGGGGTCTTCCTCCCCCCAAATTGACTCCGCAGCCGTGTTCCGGCTATGATAAGGGCATGCGTGCGCGGCAAGGGCGCGCGGAGGCAAGGCGGTAGCCTGAGAGGGGTAGGAGGGAGCGGAGATGCCTCAGACTGAGTCTTATGGTGTGCCTGAGTTCTCGGCTGAGACGGAGGCGCTGGTCGCTTCCGAGAAAGACCTCGATGCCCGCCTGGGGCGCGTCGAGGTCGTCTTGCAGAAGCTGATGCGCAACCGGCGGTTCGTCGGGGAGTTCCTGTCGGCCACGCTGACCAGGAAACAGTTCCCTTCCGATCTCATGCGCACCGTGGACCAGCACGATTTCACCATCTGCCGCAGCCCCAGCGGCAGTTTCTCGCTCAAGCTGTATGTCTGGCTGCCCGGCGCCCACCATCCCATCCACGACCATGGCTCCTGGGGCGTCTTCGGCGCCTATGAAAACGAACTCACGGTGGTCAGGTTTCACCGCATGGACGATGACCAGGTTGAAGACCGAGCCACGCTTCGCGAGGGGGAGCGGTTCACGCTGAAGCCTGGCCAGACCACCCGCATCCTGCCGTTCAACGAGGGCATTCACTGGACCGGCAATGACACCGACTCGATGGGCCTGACCGTCCATGTGTACGGCAAGGCAATGCGGCGAGGCTACATCCTGGGCTTCGACGACAAGAGGAATGTTGCCTATCGGATTGGCACGCCCAGGCTGGAACGGACGCTGCTGGCGGTGAAGGCCCTGGAGTTGGTCGGCGGCGAGGCTGCCAGGAAGGCGCTGAGGGACAACCTCTCCAGCCCCTACGCGCCCGTACGCTGGCAGTGCTACGCCGGACTGGCGAAGCTGGAGGGCGACTCCTTGACCAGGCTGATGGAGGAGGCCCTGTCCGATGAGGATGAGGGGGTCAGGAAGAAGGCCAGGGGTTTTCTGGACTGCGTTTCGTCCCCCGTGGAAAGGGAGGGCTAGGCTGCCGGGTCTGGGGTGTCCCCCTGCTTTTTCTTTCATCTCCGGTTCCACGGGTGACCACAATCGGGGCAGGGTTGTGGGGAGAAACAACACAAAGAAAGGAGCAACGCATGCCACTGGATGTCACCAAGTTCAAGCTGCCGCAGCAGATTGAGGAGTACAGGAAGGCCGTCGCCGAATTCGTCCTCTCTGACCTGGAGCCCATCGCCAATCAGATCGAGAACACGGTCAAAGTCCCCAAAGAAATGTGGCCCAAGCTGCAGCAGAGCGGGCTGCTCCGGCTGACCATGCCGAAGGAGTACGGCGGCTTCGGGCTGACCTACTCGCAGTACTTCCCCATCCTGGAAGAGGTGGCCAAGACCCACGGAACCATCCGGCTAATCGTACATACCTGGAACTGGCTTTATTACTATCAATTCCTCAAGTACGGCTCCGCCGAGCAGAAGAAGCTGCTGCCCAAGATCGCCAGCGGCGACCACATGGTGGCCTGGGCCCTCACCGAGCCTGACACAGGCACAGGACTCGACCTCAAGATGACCGCGAAGCGGGACGGCGATTCGTTAGTGATCAACGGGAAGAAGCACCTCATCTCCCTGGCCATGGTCGCCGATACTTTCATCATCTTTGCCAAGACCGATCCGTCCGCCGGAAGAAGAGGCTTCTCCTCGCTGGCGATCCCCAAGGGGGCCAAGGGTTTCACCGTGATACCCCAGCCCGACACCATGGGACTCAGAGGCGACCCCCACGGCGTGGTAGCGATTCTCGATTTCAAGAACTGCAGGGTGCCTGCGTCCACGCTGATCGGGCCGGAAGGCTCAGGCCTCGACCAGGCGCTGGAGACGCTCGATGTCAGCCGGCTGTCCATCGGCGTGACCTGCCTGGGCCTGTCGCAGCGTTTCCTCGACCTTTCGGTGCACTACGCACAGCGCAGGACCACCTTCGGCAAAACGCTGGCCGAACGCCAGGCAGTGCAGCAGATGATCGCCGATATGGCCACCGATGTCCACGCGCTGCGCCTGATGACCACCGATGCCACGCTGAAGGTGGACCGTGGTTTGCCGTGCCGGAAAGAAGCCGCCATGTGCAAGCTGTTCGGCATCGAGACGGTGCGTAAGGCTTCGGACAAGGCGCTGGAGATCCACGGTGGGCTGGGCTTCACCAGGGTGTTCCCCATCGAGAGGATGTACCGGGACGCCCGCGGCCCCTGGCTGGAGGAGGGCACGCCCACCATCCAGAGGTCGGTCATCGCCAGAGAAGTGTTGAAGAGCTAGAAGAGTTGCGGGCGCAACCCGCCTGCGGCGGGTTGCGCCCATGTTTTGCTCTTGAGGGGCCTGACTCAGCAGGACCGACAACTCCATGCTCCAGCGCATCACCTGCAAATACCGTTTTCGTTGCCCAGCCTCGTGTGTCTGCAGGGTAGGCGTCGTGGGACGCTCTTCGATGTCTGTCCTTGACTGTATTCGTTGCTGCCGCCTATAATAAGCACCGGGGTCAAGATAAGCCCAATCCATCGGCGTCTTCCGCTCTTCCTCGCCTCCCGTTTGGGACCTTCGCCCCGATATCCCTGTCGATGGCAGTGACCAGGACCCTCAGGATAACATGGATAACATCGCAAACAGCGAAGTCGCGCCCAGGGTCGCCCTGGAGACCTTGGGCTGCAAGCTGAACCAGGCCGAGACGGAGACCCTGGCCCTTCGTTTGTCCGAGGCCGGGCTGAGACTGGTCGGGCCGGAGCAGGCTGCCGATGTCTGCGTGCTCAACACGTGCACCGTGACCCACGTCGCCGACCGCAAGTCGCGGCAGATGGTTCGTCGCGCCCGCCGGAGCAATCCGGAGGCGCTCATCGTGGTCACCGGCTGCTACGCCCAGCAGGCGTTTGGCAAGCCTGACGGCATCGACGGCGCAGACGTGGTAGTCGCCAACGAGGACAAAGGGCGTTTGCCGGAGCTGGTGCTGCAGCGGTGCGGGCAGCTTATGGGGGCAGTGAAGGTGGATTCGTGCCCCGGCCCGCCTGAGGCGGGTCATCTGCGCACCCGGGCGCTGGTGAAGATTCAAGATGGGTGCAACCAGTCCTGTTCGTACTGCATCGTGCCATCCGTCCGAGGGCAGGAGCGCAGCCTGCCTCCGGAGCAGGTAACCGCCGAGATCGTTGACCGTCTGGAGCGCGGCTACAAAGAGGTGACCCTCACCGGAACGCAGATTGGCTCCTATGAAGGGGGCGCAGGCCGGGGCCTTGCCTGGCTGATCGAACATATCCTGGAGCAGACCCGCGTGGGGAGGCTGCGCCTGAGCTCGCTGCAGCCTCAGGACGTTTCTTCCGACCTGCTGAGGGTGTGGCAAGACGAGCGCCTCTGCCGTCACCTTCACCTGCCCCTGCAGAGCGGCAGCGCCGGCGTCCTGCGCAGGATGCGCCGCAGATACACGCCGGTGCGTTATGAGGAGGCGGTAAGCGCGTTGCGTCGGGCGGCGCACGGCATCGCCATCACCGCCGATATGATAGTCGGTTTCCCCGGGGAGACCAGGCAGGAGTTTGAGGAGAGTCTCGCTTTCTGCCGCAGGATGGAATTCGCCGCCATGCACATCTTTCCCTATTCGCCACGTCCCGGGACGGCGGCAGCCGGCATGGGCGGCAGAGTCAGCGAACCAGAGAAACGGGAACGCGTCCGGCGAATGCTGGAGCTTGCCCGCCACGCCGCCCTGTCTTTCAGAGAACGCACACTGGGTCAGATCCGGCCGGTGCTCTTCGAGGAACGGAGCGACGAGCACTGGACGGGGCTCACGGACCACTACGTGCGAGTGTTCGCGGCCAGTGAGCAATCGCTTGGCAACCGGATAGTCCCGGTCACATTGGCGGCAAACTCGGCCAACGGCATCCTGGGGGTCGTCTAACCTGTGATGATTTCAAGCGGCAACATAGTCTTGTATCTCGTACTGCTGACGCTGTGCCTATCGGCGGCGGCCTTCTTCTGCATCTCGGAGACCGCGTTCATTTCCCTGTCCAAGCTCCGGCTGAGACATCTCGTCAGTACCAGCGCTGCCAACGCCGAAAGGGTGCTGAGGATCGTGGAGCGCCCGGAAAGGTTCCTGGCCGGCGTCCTGCTGGGGATAAATCTCTCGGAATCGGCCGTCGCTGTGTTGGGAACATTGATTGCCGTCTACTGGTGGGGTGAGAATCTAGGTGCGGCGCTGGCCACTATCATCATAGCTGTGGTGACTCTGGTGGTTGCCGAGATGGTCCCCAAGAGCATCGGGATCCGTTACGGCGAGAGACTGGCACTGACCTTCGTCAGGCCGGTAGAGTTGATCCTGATGCTGCTTTATCCTTTTGTCCAGGTCCTGGGCTGGATTGGAAGGTTGTTTAGCAGGCTTGGGGGTGCGGCGGACCACAAGCCGCTGCTGAGTGAGGCAGAGATCATGACCGCGGTTCGCATCGGACAGGCGGAAGGGGTGGTTGAGGAAGCCGCGGCCAATATGGTTCACAAGGTCTTTGAGTTCGGCGACCGCCAGGTGAAAGAGGCCATGATTCCGAGGCCGGAGGTCGTCTGGGTGGAGAAGGGCACCAAGCTGAAGGACTTCCTGACAATGTTCTCCGAGCACCCGTACTCCCGGTTCCCCATATATGACCAGAGCATCGACAACATCGTTGGAGTCCTGGCCGCAAAGGACATCATGATGGCGCAGGGCAAGGGCCAGCTCGACGGCGAGTTCGATGTCACCACCCTGACGCGTCCGGCCCCCTTTGTGCCCGAGACCAAGCGCCTGGGGGAACTGCTCACCGAGATGCAGGCGGCAGGCCAGCAGATGTCGGTGGTCATCGACGAGTACGGAGGGACGGCCGGCATAATCACCATGGAGCAGGTAGTGGCCGAGGTAGTTGGGGAGCTCGGTGATGATCTGGTGAAGGCGGGGAAGGAGTTCGATCTCATCGATGAGCACACCTTCTCTGTGGATGGAGGCATGCACGTCGACGAGGCAAACCGGGAGATGGGCCTCAATCTGCCTGAGGGAGACTACGAGACGGTGGCCGGATTCGTGCTCAGCCTGCTGGAGCGCATACCGGCCGAGGGCGAGCAGATCAAGTACGGCAATCTGAAAATCATCGTGGCCCACATGGATGGCGTTAAGATTAAGAAACTGATAGTCAGCAAAGGATAAACATGCAGCGATTGCGCGTGACATTCAGCCGCGGGGAAGAGGTCAAGTACATCTCGCACCTGGACATGATGCGACTCTGGGAAAGGGCGCTTCGCCGCGCCGACATGCCGGTGGCGTACTCCCAGGGATTCAGTCCTCAGCCCAGGCTCTCGCTGGCCGCGCCGCTGGCGGTGGGGGTGACCAGCGAGGGCGAGATCATGGACCTGTTCATCGGGAAACGCCTCTCGCCGTATTTCTTCATCAAGACCATGAAGAGCCAGTTGCCCAAGGGCATAGACATCTCGAAGGTGGTAGATGTGTCGATCGCCCTGCCCTCGCTGCAATCACAGGTACGGTACGGCGAGTACAAGGTGGTCATGGAGACCGACAAGGACCAGTCAGCGCTCGAAGATGCCCTTGAGACGTTTTTGAACAAGGATGCCCTGCCCTGGACCCATCTCCGGGACGGCCAGCCGCGCCACTACGATCTGAGGTCACAAGTGGACGACCTCTGGCTGGTGGAACACAGAGAAGGCGGGTGTACTCTGGGAATGCGACTGCAGGTGGACAGCAAAGGCACGGGCAGGCCGGAGCAGGT
>JAUSJJ010000215.1 GCA_030647705.1 Dehalococcoidia bacterium | reverse complement strand
GCTGGGCCATCAAAGGTTGCCAAACAACCATCTCCTGTGCTCTGGACGAAGCGGCCTCGAAAACGGTTGATTTCTTTAGACAACATCGCATGGTGAGTGCCTAACAAGTCGCGCCAGCGGTGGTCACCCATCTCTGCCGCCCGCCCGGTTGAGTCCACAATGTCCGTGAAAAGAATGGTTGCCAGGACTCGGTCAGTTTCTATCGTCTGTTGTTTACCCGTTAGAAATTCTGCAATCTCATTGGCAATAGCTTCTGTATCGCCAACCCACCAAGCGTGATCCTCTCCAGCCAGTTCCACTAACTTTGCGCCAGGGATGTGCTCCGCCAGGTATCGCCCTTGCTCGACTTCTATCCCCACATCAGCGGTGCGATGCAAGACGAGTGTCGGAATATGTATGATCGGCAAGATGGCGCTGACATCGATCTGCCAGTTCATTCTAAGCAGATTGATCACTGTGGTGGGGCCGGCACTTAGACGCAAGAATTTTGCATACCATTGGCGAAAGCGCTCGTCGTGGGCTAACGAAGGAGCCATGATTTCAATGAAAATTGGACCACCCCATCCCTTGCGCCATATCTCATCACTCGTGATATCTTGTTCGAGAAAAGCCCCGCTTGGGTCATCCACAAGCCTGCCTTTGGCAATGGCGCCGTACAGCACCAAGGCGGACGCGCGCTCCGGATAGGTGGCGGCGAACAGTACGCTCATGGAACCGCCTTCCGAAACGCCAAACAGCACCGCCCGTTGAGAGCCGACCGCGTCCATCACAGCTCGCACATCATCCATCCGCTGTTCCAGCGTCGGAATGCCCATGATCCGTTCGGAGAGCCCCGTGCCGCGTTTGTCAAACAATATCAGCCTGGAAAATGAGGCCAGCTGTTGAAGAAAGCGAGCGTAGGATGGATCCTCCCAGGCGTATTCAACATGGGAGACAAAGCCTGGAACAAAAACAAGGTCGAGAGGGCCTTGACCCAGAACCTGATAGGCGATACTGGCATCGCCGCTTTGCGTATACTTAGTTTCCGGTGGGGTCATCATACTTTGCTCCTGCTTTATCAAAAAGCGAACTTCCGCCCAATGGTTTGCTTTATCGGACAGTATGTGTCTCGACACAGCTACGCTAGTCGACAATCAAAAATAAGCTCGACGCGAAGCGTGGCGATCGCGACGAATCCCACCTGCCGAAGTGTAGCGAAGGTGTACACGCTTTGTTGGGTGGTTTTGCAGAGCGATTTTTAGAGTAGTGGTTTTTTCAGCGGACTCCTTGAAGAGTATTGCATACGCCAACTAGCATTGAAATCCAAATCCATATCGCTAGTATCTTTAGAATCCACCCAAATCGCTTCACAAGATTGGAGCGCCTCCAAAGCCATGCGCCGATCGCGACGCCCAATATCGCACCTAATATCGCAGTGATCATAAGAAACCTCCTCAAAATCTACTAATGGACACCCGCTAATTAGTCTTTGCGTGTGTAGACAGAAACGGAAGAC
>JAUSJJ010000206.1 GCA_030647705.1 Dehalococcoidia bacterium | reverse complement strand
GGGATACAGGCGCTCTCGATGGCCATCATCGCTACGACTCCGGGCCAACCCAGGAGCTCGTAGACGTTTCGGATAAATTCCAGAAGCTGTTGCTCTATACCCTGCAATTAGTTATCCGGTGCAGCCCGACTGGCACGCCTGTGCTGCGGGGCACTTACCTTCCTTTGAACTGCGGCGCCCGTTTCTCCGCCCACGCCCGCGGGCCTTCTCTGGCGTCCTCGGTGTTCTGGGCGATGGTCATCCCCCACTCGTGGGCGTCGAGAGCCCTGGCAAAATCCAGATTCAGGCAGTGGTAGATGAGGCGCTTGGACATATTGATGGCAACGGACGGCCCCTTGGCAAGCTGCAAAGCGAGGTCCATGACAGCCGGCATCAGGTCGTCATGAGGTACCACCTTGCTCACATACCCTATCTTGAGCGCTTCCTGCGCATCGATAGTTCTGCCCGTCCAGATTAACTCGCAGGCAACAGTCAGGCCGACGATCCTCGGCAGCAGATAGCAGCCGCCGACCGCGGGGGTAGCCCCCACCTTGACGTAGGACATGGCAAACCTGGCCTGCTCGGAGGCGATCCTGATATCGCACAAGCTGGCAATGTCCATGCCTCCTCCCACAGCCGGCCCGTTGATGGCGCCAATGCATGGCTTATCGAAATCGATCATTGCCCGTGGCAGCAAATGGGCGTTATTCCGCAATGCCCCCCGTTTGTCTTCGATGGAAGCGTTGGCAGGCAGGTCGCCCCAGGCGGCGGTATCTCTGGCTTTGCCGGTGAGGCCTTTCAGGTCGATTCCAGCACAGAAAATGCGCCCTGCGCCGGTGACCACCAGCACTTTGACCTCAGGGTCGGCCTTGGCCATCCTGACGGCCTGAGCCAACTCCCGGTTCATCCGCGGTGTAGTGCCATTGAGAGCCTCAGGTCGATTCAGGGTCACGGTGACGATGCCGTGGCTGTCTTTGGCATAGAGAATGTCTTGAAAATCCATGGGAAGTCCCTCTTATCTCGTTGCCCGTTGTGACACGTTCATCCTTGATTATACCTTTGCTGTCAACACGCACTGCGGCATGCCCTCAGCTTGACCCAGATAGCCGATTGTGATATATTTTGCTAGGCCCTGCGCGTGGGCTCCCTCACTACATGCTGCCGCAAAAGGAGTAAGCTTGCTCCCATCTCGAGAGATTTTCTGGAATATCCCTCTCAACTTCGTCCTCTATATCATGATGCTGGTACCCTTGGGACTGCTGGTTTGGGCAGTATACAAGCGTTATCAGCTCTGGCACAAGGGCAAACCGGAAAGCAGACAGGGCAACGTCTGGCGCCGCGTCAAGGCGTTCATCGGCCCTGCGGTCATCGATGGACTGCTTCACCGCCGCATCCTGGGCAACCGTTACGGCGGCATAATGCACATCTTGATCCTTTGGGGCTCGCTGCCGCTTCTGGTCGCGGCTGCCGTCGACGCCTTCAGTCACTACGTTTACGACTTCATGGTTGGCCCGACGTACTTGATCTTCAGCCTGATCGTGGACCTGGGTGGCCTGGCAGTGATCGCGGGCGTGCTCATGGCGGTTTTCCGGCGCTATGTGCTGAGGCCGAAGAAGCTGGACATCCTGTGGGACGACGGAGTGGTACTGGGGTCGATATTGCTCATCGTGGTCACCGGCTATGTCATCGAGGGCTTGAGGATGGCGGCGACGGAACTGCCGGTCAACCCCGACTGGTCACGTTACTCGCCGGGAGGCCTGGTGGTGGCCAATGCGCTTCAGGGCTTCGTTGCCAGCAACACCGGCGCCGCCGAGGGCCTGCACCGGGGCTTGTGGTGGTTCCATGCAACACTCACCTTCGGTTTCATGTCCTATGTCTTCCTGCGTTTCTCCAAGATAGCGCACCTGGTCTTTTCACCGCTCAATGCCTTCTACCGCTCGTTGAAACCGAAGGGTGCTTTGACGCCCATAGATATCGAGAAGGTGGAGACTCTGGGCGTAGGCAACATCGAGGAGTTCACCTGGAAGCAGCTTCTGGACCTGGATGCCTGCACTCGCTGCGGCCGCTGCCAGGAGGCCTGTCCAGCCTTCTTCAGCGGTAAGCCCCTGAACCCCAAGAAGGTGATACTAGACCTCAAACGCGCCATGGTCGAGAAGTGGGTCACCAAGAAAGGGGACACCATCGGCCAGATTCTGCCCGGCGGCGTCATCGGCACTGAGGAGCTATGGAACTGTACCACGTGCCGCGCCTGCATGGAGCAATGCCCTGTCTTCATCGAACACGTGGACAAGATAGTCGAGTTGCGGCGCAACCTGGTGCTGATGCAGAACAGTATTCCGGAGACCGGTCAGCGCGCCATCGCGACCATGATGAAACGAGGAGACCCCATGTCCGGCACCATCTACCTGCGCACGGACTGGTACAAGGACCTCGGTGTCAAGGTGCTGTCACAGGACGCGAACGTGGACATCATGCTCTTCGTGGGCTGCGTAGGCGCCATGGACGACCGCGCTCAGAAAGCGACTATTTCTCTGGCTAAGGTGCTGAAGGCAGCCGGCGTCAACTTCGGCGTTCTGGGTGCGGAAGAGACATGCTGCGGAGACCCGGCGCGCAGGCTGGGACACGAGTTACAGTTCCAGGCACAGGCTCTGCGAAACATCGAGACCATGCAGCGCTACAATGTGAAGAAAGTCCTGGCCAGTTGCCCGCACTGCTACAACACCTTGAAAGTGGAGTACCCGCAGTTCGGAGGTAACTTCCAGGTCATACATCATACGGAGTTCCTGGCCGACCTGCTGCGGAGCGGCAAGCTGAAGCCGAGCAAGCGACTGGATGCCACTGTTGTCTACCACGACCCTTGCTACCTCGGACGCTATAACGACAATTATCAGGCGCCACGCGAGCTCCTGGCGGCCATCCCCGGCCTTAAACTGGTCGAGATGGACAGGTCCGGCAAGAAGAGCTTCTGTTGCGGCGGCGGCGGCGGCCACCTGTGGCTTGAAGAAACCAGCGGACAACGCATCAACGTCATCCGCACCGAGCAGGCCCTTGATACCAAGGCCAGCACGGTAGGCATTGCCTGCCCCTATTGCCTTCAGATGTTCGAAGACGGCATATCCAGGAAACAACTCGGAGACAAGCTGAAGGCCAGGGAGGTAAGTGAACTGCTGGAACAATCCCTGTGAAGTAGAGGCGCTGCGCCCGGATGCAGCTTAGAGGAGATGTGACATGAACATCGTCGTGTGTGCCAAACAGGTGCCGAACCCGGAAATACCGATGGGCAAGTTCAAGATCGATGCCCAGGCCCTCAAGGTCATCCCGCCGGAGGGAATAGCGCCGGTTATCAGTCCTTTCGACGAGCAGGCTATCGAAGTAGCGTTGCGCATCAAGGAGAAGAACCCCGGCAGCAAGATAACGGCGCTCACCGTGGGCGCCGGCTCGGCGGGCGACATACTGAAGCACGCATTGTCCATGGGCGCGGACGAGGGCATCTTCCTCAGCGACCCCGCCTTCGAAGGTTCCGATGCCTTCGGCACTGCCTATATCCTGAGCAAGGCCATACAGAAGCTGGGCAACGTAGACCTTATCCTATGCGGCCGCCAGGCCGCTGACTGGGATGTGGGGCAGGTGGGGACCCTCCTGGCCGAAGACCTGGGCATTCCACTGATCACTATTGCCAGGAAGGTCGAGGTACTCAATGGCAAGCTGAGCGTGGAGAGGGCCCTCATCGATGGCTACGAGGTCCTGGAGGCGCCCATGCCCTCTCTGGTGACAGTCTCCAACGAGGTGGGTCTACCCCGCCTGCCCACCGGCATGGGCATTATCATGGCGGCCCGCAAGAAAGTCGCCGTCTGGAAGGCCCAGGACATGGGCATCGACGTGGCCAAAGTAGGCAAGAACGCTGCTCGCTCCGAGATGGTCAAGCTCTACATCCCTGTCCGGGAAGCCAAGTGCGAGATGTTCCAGGCGGACACCGTTGCCGAGGCTACTGTGAAGATGGCTGTCAGGCTTCGCGAAGCCAAGGTGATCTGAGAGTCGAATCGTACAAGTTCTCCGCACGCACTGAGGAGGTGAATCGTGGCTGAAGATAAAGGTCTTCTCACCATAGGTGAAGTCGCCAACGGCAAGCTGGCGCCAATAGCGGCCGAACTGCTGGGCATAGGCCGTAAGCTCGCTGACGCACGCGGCGATAAGCTGGATATGCTCCTGCTGGGGGCGAACCTGGCCGAGGCCGCGAAACAGGCCATTGCCTACGGGGCGGACAGGGTCTATGTGGCGGAAAACCCGGCCCTCGCCGAATATAATCCGGACTCCTACGCGGCAGCCGCCACCAAGGTGGCGAAGCAACTGTCGCCCTCGATTCTGCTCATGGGTCAAACCGATATGGGCCGAGACCTCGCTCCCAGGCTGGCGGCCAAACTGGGTGGGGCGGTCTCCATGGACTGCACGGAGCTGGCCATCGAACCCGACACCAAGCTGCTGCTGGCGACGCGTCCGGTCTTCGGCGGCAATGCCAACGGCGTGATGAGGGTCAAGGCCAGACCCCAGATGGCGACCATCAGGGCAAAATCCATGGCGGCCCTGGAGCCCAATGCCTCCCGGCAGGGCGAAGTCATCAAGGTCGATGCCGGCGTCGACGCTTCTGCGGTCAAGGTCAAGGTGACCAAGAAAGTGAAACAAGAGGCCCTGGGCATCAAGCTCGAAGACGCCGAGTTCGTGGTCACCGGCGGCAGGGGAATGGGCGGCGCCGAGGCCTTCAAGTCACTGGAGGAACTGGCCAGGGTGCTGGGAGGCGCGGTGGGCGCGACTCGCGCGGCCTGCGACGACGGCTGGGTGGCCTCGACCATTCAGGTAGGGCAGACGGGGAAGATAGTCAGCCCCAAGCTCTACATCGCAGTAGGCGTGTCCGGAGCGATGCAGCACATCGCCGGCTGCTCAGGTTCGAAGAACATCGTGGCCATCAACAAAGACCCTGAGGCCAATATCTTCAAGGTGGCCCATTTCGGTGTGGTCGGGGACTACAAGGAAGCCCTCCCAGCGTTCATCCAGAAGTGCAAGGAACTCCTGGCAACATAGACGCCGGGCTGAAAGAAAAGGAAAAGAGGGGCGGGCCAATTGGCCCGCCCCTCTTCTTTCTCCTAGAATACCAGGAACTCTTTCTGTTCCCCGAATACCTTCCTCAGCACCCCGCACATCTCACCCAGGCTCACATACGCCTCAGCGCACT
>JAUSJJ010000199.1 GCA_030647705.1 Dehalococcoidia bacterium | reverse complement strand
GTCTTCGTCGCCCGTGACCTCAACGAAGACAGAGTCGGCGGCCACCTCCACGATGTTGGCGCGGAAGATGTCCACAATCTGGATAATCTCGCTGCGGGTGGCAGGGGTGGCCCTCACCTTCATCAGGGCCAGCTCTCTGGCAACTATCTGTTCGTGGGTGATGTCGGTTACCCTGACCACCTCGATGACCTTGCGGAGCTGCTTCTCCACCTGCTCGACCATCGGCGCGTCGCCGTTCACCACAATAGTCATCCGGGAAAACGCAGGCTGCTCCGTATGTCCCACGTTGATGCTCTCGATGTTAAAGCTCCTGCGACGGAACAGGCTGGCCACACGATTCAGGACGCCCGGCTTGTCCTCTACAAGGGCAACCAGAGTGTGCAGATTATCGTTCATCAGGGATACTGAATCCTCCCCTCTTTCCTGTGCAAACGGGGTTCTCCGGGGGCCTCACCCCCCACACCCCAGTCCCGACACGCCGGCCGGATCGACGCCACTACAGGTTACTGGTATCCCCGGGCGCTGCGGCCTTGACTGAGGGCTTGGGCAACTCCAGCACCTCGGCCAGGCTCGCCCCCGGGGGCACCATTGGATATACGTTCTCCTCCGGCTCAACCACGAAGTCGATCAGGAAGGGGCCCGGGTGCTCCATGGCCCGTTTGATGGTCGGGGCCACCTGCGCTTTGCTGGTGACCCGCACCCCGGGGAAGCCGTAGGCGTCCGCTATCTTGACGAAATCAGGACTGGTCAGTGGAGTGGCTACGTAGCGCCGTTTGTAGAAGAGCTGCTGCCACTGGCGTACCATCCCCAGATAACCGTTGTTAATTATCGCGATCTTGACCGCCGCCTTCTCCTGGACGATCGTAGCCAGCTCCTGGATAGTCATCTGGATGCCGCCATCGCCGCAGATCGCCCAGACCGTCTCGTCGGGCACGCCTACCTTGACCCCCAACGCGGCGGGCAGTTCAAACCCCATGGTTCCCAGACCACCTGAGGAGATGAGCGAGTTCGGCTTATCGTAGAAGAAATGCTGGGCGGCCCACATCTGGTGCTGCCCTACACCCGTGACGATGACCGCGTTGCCCTGAGTCCCCTCATATATCTTCCGCACCACAAACTGCGGCAAGATGCCCTCGCTCTCACGAATGACAAGGGAGGGGTGCTCTCGGCGCCATTGATCGAGTTGCTTCACCCAGTCCTCATGCTCCTGAGCCGCCACCTGCTGGTTGAGGGACTGAAGCACGTCCTTCACATTGCCCACGATGGGCACATCGACGCGGACGTTCTTCCCTATCTCGGCCGGGTCAATGTCGATGTGGATTACCCTCGCCTTAGGAGCATATGCAGAAACCTTCCCCGTCGCCCTGTCGTCGAACCTGGTGCCTATGTTTATCAGCAAGTCGCAGGAGTCGACGGCCAAGTTGGCGTAAGCCATGCCGTGCATGCCAACCATGCCAAAGCTCAGCACATGGCTCTCCGGGAAGCTGCTGGTGCCGAGCAAAGTGGTGATTACCGGCATCTGCGCCTTCTCGGCGAGCTGCCTGAGCTCATCGAACGCTCGCGAGATGATCACACCGCGCCCTGCCAGAATCACCGGCCGCTGCGCCTCATCGATGAGTTTGGCAGCCTTCTCTATCTGCAGCGGGTTGCCCTGAAGCGCCTGTCGCCGCTCCGGCTGGTACCCCGGCAGGTTCACCGTGTCCGGGTACTTGAACTCCGCTTCCTCGGTGAACACATCACGAGGGACGTCGATGAGCACCGGTCCCGGCCTGCCGGTCCTGGCGATGTAGAACGCCTCTTTGACCACCCTGGCAGCATCCGCCGCGCTGAGCAAGAGATAGTTGTGCTTGGTAATAGGCAGCGTTATGCCGGTGATGTCGACTTCCTGAAAGGCATCCTTGCCGATGAACGCGCGCGCCACCTGCCCGGTTATAGCAACCAGCGGAGACGAATCGAGGTAGGCCGTAGCTATGCCGGTTACCAGGTTGACCGCGCCCGGCCCGGAGGTGGCCACGCAGACGCCCACCTTGCCCGTGATCCGTGCGTAGCCGTCCGCAGCGTGCGCCGCCGCCTGCTCGTGCCTTACCAGGATGTGGTGCAGACGGTCATACTTGGCCAGGGTATCATAGAAGGGAAGCACGGAGCCTCCGGGAAACCCGAAGATGTGCTCCACGCCTTCCTTGATCAGGCTTTCACATATGATTTGCGCGCCGGTCATTCTCATTTGCCCACCACCCCTGTATGCAGACGGAGACGCCGTCTAATCGCCAAAAACTGCCCCAGTGCTCGCCGAAGTCACTTTCTCAGCATACCTTCGCAGATACCCGGTGGTTACTCGGGGCTGGAAGGGCGGAAGTTCCGCGAGCCGCCTGGAGATCTCAGCTTCACTGAGTTCCACGTTCAGCATGTGGCCGGGGATATCTATGCTGATCATATCGCCATCCCGAATCGCCGCAATGGGGCCTCTCGCTGCGGCCTCCGGGGACACGTGCCCGATAGCCGACCCGCGGGTGGCGCCGGAGAAACGCCCGTCGGTAATCAAGGCGACCTCTTTGTCCATGTCCATCCCGCTGAGCAGCGAGGTCGGCGTAAGCATCTCGGGCATGCCCGGCCCGCCTCTGGGCCCCTCATATCGGACGACGACCACATCGCCGCGCTTGATCTGCCGCTGCATTATGCCACGGGTGGCCTCTTCCTCAGAGTCGAAGACCCTTGCCGGCCCCCGGTGTTTCAGCATTTCAGGGGCCACAGCGGCGCTCTTCACCACCCCGCCATCGGGAGCAACGTTGCCGAACAGAACAGCAACGCCGCCCTTCGCAGAATAGGGGCTGGACGGGTGCCGGATCACAGTCGAGTCCAGGTTCCGGGCCCCTGCTATGGCCTTCCCCAGCGTCACCCCTGCCACCGTCTTCGCCTCCAGGCGCAGCAGGCCCTTGATCTCAGCCATCACCGCAGGAATGCCGCCCGCCAGGTCCAGGTCTTCGATGTGGTGCTCGCCCGAAGGACTTAGCTTACACAAATGGGGGGTCTTCTCCCCGATCTCGTTAATCGCCTGAAGCGAAAAGGGAATCGCCGCCTCATGCGCCAGAGCCATCAAGTGCAGCACCGAGTTCGTGCTGCCGCCCAGCGCCATATCGGCGGCGAAGGCATTGTATAAGGAGTCTTTGGTGATGATATCGCGGGGACACAGGTTCTCCCTGAACAGCCCGACAATACGATACCCGGCTTCCTTAGCCAGATGAATGCGCCGCGAATCCACCGCCGGAATGGTCCCGTTACCGGACAAACCCATCCCCAGCGCCTCGGTAAGGCAGTTCATGGTGTTGGCGGTGAACATCCCGGCGCAACTGCCGCAACCGGGACAGGCGATGCCTTCCAGTCGTGCCAGCTCAGCCTCGCTCATCTTGCCCTGGACCACCTTGCCTACGCCCAGGAACACGCTGTTCAGATCGTAGGCGGCCCGGGCGCCGTTTTCGATGCCGCGCCTCGCCAGCATCGGCCCTCCGCTGACGAAGATAGCAGGAATGTTCAAACGCACGGCCGCCATCAACATCCCGGGTATGATCTTATCGCAGTTCGGAATGAACACCAACGCGTCGAAGGCGTGCGCCTGGACCGCGAGCTCCACTGAGTCGGCGATCAACTCCCGGCTGGGCAGGCTGTACCTCATACCGGCGTGGTTCATAGCAATGCCGTCGCAGATGCCGATGGTATTGAACTCGAAGGGCGTGCCGCCGGCTGACCGCACCCCGGCCTTGACCGCCTCCGCGATGGAGCGCAGGTGCATGTGGCCGGGTATGATATCAGTGAAGCTGTTGACCACGCCGATGAAGGGCTGGTCAATCTCCCTGTCGGTGAGCCCGACAGCTCGAAGCAGGGCGCGATGCGGCGCCCTTTCGATGCCCCTCTTCACCACATCGCTTCTCATGGGTTCTCCTCAAGAAAAAAATCCCGAAAACGTTCGGGAATAGGGGATGCGGAATCGGCCTCAGGTAGATTGGCTAAAACGATAACATAGCCCCTCCACCTTGTCAAGGGAAATCGCCGAAAGTCGCCTTGACAACGCAGCGGCGCGTAGTATAAAATAGGCGCACCTCGTAACCGAGACTAATCTCCTTTCGTAATCATCGTAGACTGACTCAGCCCACCTATGACAAGGAGGTGCCCAAAGAGCAAAGTTCCCCCATTCCACAACCGCCCACATAATATCAAGGAGGTATACTGTTGAAGAAAACTCGATTGTATCTGGTCTTGGCCACTGTACTCTCAGTGGTCATTCTGATCACGGGCGCCGTCTGCACTGCAACCCCAACCTCGACCCCCATTCCTACCCAGGCCCCCGCAACCACGGGCCCCACTCCTACCCCCGTAGTGCTAATTGCCACCCCGACGCCGGGCGCGGCACCCACCATGGGAGTGCCTGAGATACTCAAAATCGGCAACTATGGCATGATAGCCGGCGTCGGCGCCGCATATGGCCGGGCCTTCACCCACTCCGTAGAGTTGGCTGTAGAAGACCTGAACCTTAGCGGCGGCTTGTTGCTCGGCGGCAAGAGATACATGTTCCAGGTGATTACCCTCGATTCAGGCTACGCCGTTGATACCGGCAGAGCCACCGGCGAGAGATTGGTCAACACCGAGAAAGTGAAGTACGTGTTCGGAGTGGGCACGGCCAACTCGCTGGGAGTCCAGGAAGTCACTGAGAAGAACAAGGTACTGCTCCTTACAGAGACTTGGTCCAACCCCGTCATCGCCAAAGACAAGGTCTACACCTTCCGCAACATGATGGGCGGCGACGGCCAGGAGGCTTCCATCTACAGCGTGATGAAGGCGCTGTACCCCACGAAAAACAAGGTCTACTACCAGAGCACGGATAGCATTACCTGGAGACAGGGCTACGAGGTCAGCATACCGCAAAACGAAAAGAACGGATATCAGACGGTGGGCATAGACTTCGCCGATCCGGCTATCACCGACTGGTACCCCGTGGTAACGAAGATCAAGGTGGCCAAGCCCGACTTCGTGGACCTGTTCATGTCAGCGGTCTACGCTGGCCCCTTCTTCAAGGCAGCCCATGAGCTCGGGCTGCACCCGGGGACGCAGCTCATCTGGCCAGTAGGCGATGGCGTCCAAGCCGCTCTGAGCGTGGCCGGGAAAGAAGCCGCCGAGGGCATCTACTTCACCCAGGAATGGGACTGGTACGGAAAGTTCATGTCGGACACCGGCAAGGCCTACGCCAAGAGATACAAAGACAGGTTTGGCGAGGAAACGACAATCCACGGCTTCCTGGCCTATGACATGGTGTTCGGCCTGGTTGAGGCCATGAAGAAGTCCAATAGCCTTGATCCCACGGTGCTCAAGGACGTAATTCCCGACCTGAAGTGGGCGAGCCCGTCCATGGGCAAGGACTCAGTGCTTGAGTTCGTCGATGTCGGCGGCAGGAAGGCCGGCATGGTCTACAACCAGGTACTGGGCCAATACAAGGACGGCAAGGTAGTCAACGTCGCCCTGATGCACCCGACCAAGCCTCCGGTGTTCAACTAAGCCATACATTCCGTAAGATTCGCAGGGCGCCCGCCCGGATAACCGGGCGGGCGGCCCTGCGAAATAAGATAGTACCTACCCACCAGGCTGAAGGCAGGTTACGTAAATGGAACTCACCCCGTATTTCCAGTCCGTGGTCAGCGGCATCAGCATAGGCATGATCTACGTGTTGATCGCCCTGGGGCTCACCCTCGTCTTCGGCATCATGGAGATCGTCAACTTCGCCCACGGCACTCTGTACATGCTGGGCGCTTACGCCATCTGGGGCTTCTTCGCGGTATGGGGCGTCAACTATATCCTGGCGCTGGCCATCACCATAGCCATCCTCTTTGTGGCAGGGGCCATCATTGAAAGGCTCTTCTACCGGCCGCTGAGAGGGAAATTCCTGACCTGCTTCATCATGGCGTTAGGCTTATCTATTGTCTTCGAGAACTCTGCTCTGATCGCCTTCGGCCCCAGGGAGAAGGACATCCCCACTACCTTCCCGGGCGTATTGAGCTTCCAGGGCGTTTTCATAAGCGGAGAGAGACTGGCCATGGTGCTCCTGTCCATGGTGCTCGTTATCGGGCTCTTTCTGCTCATCCAGAGGACGAAGCTGGGGCGCTCAATGCGGGCGGTGCAACAAGACGGCGATGCTGCCGCCCTTCAAGGAGTAAGCAGAGATTACATCTTCCTGATGACCATGGGCATTGGCAGCGCCCTGGCCGGCGCTGCTGCGGGCCTGGTGTCACCGCTTCTCTTCGCCAACCCGTTCCTGGGAGAAGGGGCACTGATGAAGTCCTTCATCATCATCATCGTGGGCGGCATGGGCAGCATTCCCGGCGCCATGATAGGGGGACTGCTGCTGGGGCTGATCGAGAGCTTCGGCATCTTATGGTTGAACTCTACACAAGTTCAGGTGGTCCTGTTCGGCTTAGTCGTACTGATGTTGCTCGTCAGGCCACAAGGATTCATGGGACGTGCGTAACAAAAGGTTTATCCCACTGATCTTCCTGGTCCTGGCAATCGTGGTCCTGGCGTTGCCGCTGTTCCTTAAGGACTTATACCACCTTCACGTCTTGATCACCGTTTTCCTGAACGTGGTCCTGGCCGCCAGCCTTCTCATCATAGTGATCATGGGAGAGGTGAGCCTGGCACACAGCGGCTTCGTTGGCATCGGCGCCTATACGTCGGCCATACTGGTAACGAAGCTGAGCTTCCCCTTCTGGATCTCCCTGCCTCTGGCCGGTGTAGTGGCCGTAATCGTCGCCGTGATCATCGGTTTCCCAACACTGAGGTTGACCGGAGTCTACTTCTTTCTGGTCACCTTCGCCCTGGCCCAGGTGATCAAGCTTTTCTTCATGGGGTTCTTCACCAACCTGTTCGGCGGCGGACGGGGCATCC
>JAUSJJ010000183.1 GCA_030647705.1 Dehalococcoidia bacterium | reverse complement strand
TGCGCCTGGCTGCGCTGCAGGGAGACGCCATGACGGCAATGCCCATGATCTCCTGGGTGGGCGCAGAGTCCTGGAGGCAAAAGGAGACCAAGGGCGCCGAAGGGACCCCGAAGGTCTGGGGCGACTACATGCAGCGCGCCTTGACCTGGGAAGCCATGACGGCGCTTTCCGTGATCAACGCGGGCGTGGATATCGTGGTGCTGCGCCATCCCAAGACTGTCACTCAGGTCAAGACTATACTCACCGGCCTGATGAAAGCATAGGTCGAAGGAGAAGTACAATGGCATTAACTGGAATTCAAATCTACAAATTCCTGCCTAAGAGCAACTGCAAGAAGTGCGGTTTCCCCACCTGCCTGGCCTTCGCCATGAAGCTGTCTCAGGCCGGCGTGGAGCTGTCCAAGTGCCCCGATATCTCCGAAGAGGGCAAGCTGGCACTGGCTGCCGCTGCGCGTCCACCCATCCGCCTGGTCGCCATAGGCGCCGGGGACAAGAAATTCGAGGTCGGCGGTGAGACTGTGCTCTTCCGCCATGAAAAGACCTTTTTCCATCCGGCCGGGGTCATGGTCAAAGTGAAGGACAGCCTGGCCGAGGATGCCATCTCCAAGCTGGTCACCGATGCGGCCTCCTTCAGCGTGGAGAGAGTGGGCAAGCAGCTCACCATCAACGGGTTCGCCATAGACAACGACTCCAAGGATGCGGCCAAGTTCGCCAGCGTGGTTGGGCTGGTCAAGTCCAAGAGCAATCTGCCGCTGACACTGATATCGAGCAATCCGGGGGCCATCGAGGGCGCACTGGACAAGGTGGCTGCCGATAAGCCGCTGATCTATGCGGCAACCAAGGACAACGCCGATGCCATGATCGCTCTGGCCAAGAAATACCAGACGCCCCTGGCCGTGGCCGATAGCAGCCTGGCTGGAGTTGCTGCCATAGTGGAGAAGGCCAATGCCGCCGGGCTGGACGACCTCGTCATTGACCCCGGCGCCCGCGGCTTCGCCGACTCCCTCAGCGCACTGACCCAGATCCGCAGGCTGGCGTTGAAGAAGAGCTTCAACCTGCTCGGCTATCCGGTGATCACCTTCCCCGGCGCGGGAACCAGCAGCCCTGAGGAAGAGGCCATCCTGGCGGGACAGCAGATCGCCAAATACGCCGGCGTGGTGGTGCTGGACCACTTCGCGCCCGGCCTGGTATATCCTCTGCTCACGCTGAGGATGAACATCTACACCGACCCGCAGAAGCCGATCCAGGTGCAGCCTGGCATCTACCCCATCGGCGACCCCAAAGAGACCAGCCCTATGCTGATCAGCACGAACTTCTCGTTGACCTACTTCTCCATCGCCGGTGAGGTGGAGGCCAGCGGCTTCCCATCCTGGCTGCTGATCAACGACACCGAGGGCCTTTCCGTGCTGACCGCGTGGGCTGCGGGCAAGTTCGATGCCGACAAGATCGCCAAGACGGTGAAGCAGTTCAACGTGGACAAGACGGTCAGCCACCGCAGCCTGATCCTGCCGGGCAAGGTCGCCGTCCTCCGCGGTGAACTCGAGGAAGCGCTCCCCGGGTGGAAGATCATGGTCGGCCCGCCCGAGGCCATGGATATCGGGGGCTATCTCAAGAAGATGTGGGCCGCCTGACCAACGACGAATCAACGGGCGGAGGCTCTTGCCTCCGCCCGTTAACCTTTCCGGGTCCGATTGGCTGACCGGCTTCGGTCTCGCAGAACAAGCACTGAACGGTCGCATCTCCTGCCGCCTGCGGGTATCTGGGGTCTAGGGCGTCCCATAGATTTGCGGTGATATACTGAACAAGGTGACCTTACCCTGTCATTCTGAACGCAGTGAAGAATCTCGTGGCCCCGGTGCTCCTGGACGAGATTCTTCGTCGCTCCGCTCCTCAGAATGACAAAACAGCGTCGGTGTATCGTGTGTATGACAACAACGTGGGGTGTCGGGTGGTAAAGACAGACGTTCGTAGAACAACCTCAGGGTAACGCGTTTTCGGGAGAAAACAGGAACAAATGAGCGCTCAGAACATCAACCAGGACTCGCGCAGTGGCAAGGACCTGGACTGGCTCTTTCATCCACGTTCCATCGCCGTTATCGGCGTCTCGGACAACATCGACAACTGGGGCTACACCTGGCTGAAGAACCAGCGGGAGGCCGGCTTCAAGGGCAAACTCTATCCGGTTCACCCCAGGGGCGGCGAAGTGCTGGGACTGAAGGTCTATCCGAAGGTCACCGACATCCCTGACCCCGTTGACTACGCTATCTCCAGCATTCCCGCCAGTGCCATCCTCCAACTGGTCGAAGACTGCATCCAGAAGGGCGTGCGGGCGCTCCATTTGTTCACCGCGGGCTTCTCCGAGACCGGTGAGGCGGTAAACGCCGAACTGGAACAACGGGTGATCGCCAAGGCGCGACAGGGCGGGCTCAGAATAGTCGGCCCCAACTGCATGGGTATCTACTGTCCTGAAAGCGGACTCACCTTCGATCCTACGCTGTCCAAAGAAAGCGGCGGTGTGGCCTTCATCTCTCAGAGCGGCGGCAATGCGCGCGAAATCGGCTGGGCAGGCACCAACAGGCGCGTCCGCTTCAGCAAGATCATCAGCTACGGCAACGCCAGCGACCTCAACGAATCGGACTACCTCGAATACTGCACCTTTGACCCCAAGACCACCGTCATCGGCGCCTACATCGAGGGGGTAAGGGATGGGCGGCGTTTCTTCCGCGCTCTGAAGGAGGCCGCAAGGCGTAAGCCCGTGATCATCCTCAAGGCCGGGCGCAGCGAAGCCGGCAGCCGCGCCGCCGCCTCCCACACAGCGTCGCTGGCGGGCAGCGGGGCCCCCTGGTCGGCGCTGTTCCCGCAGTGTGGCGCAATCCCAGTGTACAGCCTCCCCGATATGCTCGATTTAATGCAGACCTTCCTCTACCTCAAGGCGCCCGCCGGACGGAGGACGGCTGTGATAGGTGGAGGAGGAGGGGCCAGCGTCATCGCCGCCGATGATTGCTTCGCCGCGGGCCTGCAGTTGCCTCCGCTGGATACGAAGGTCCGGGAGGACCTGGCCCGGTTTACTCCCTCCGCAGGCACCAGCGTGCGCAACCCGGTAGACGGCAACTACCCACGCCGCCCGCACGACCTCTATACCACCATCAAGATCGTGGCCGCCTCCCCGCAGATAGATATGATCATCAGCCACGTGGGCCTGGAGTTCACCCTCA
>JAUSJJ010000182.1 GCA_030647705.1 Dehalococcoidia bacterium | reverse complement strand
TCCTGGCCTGCGGTGCTCGTTCCCCTGTTCACCCGATCTTGAAGCTCATCCCTCCAGATTCTTATCCACTCCAACCCCTTCCGAGGGTCTGGAAAGTCGCTGGGCATTCTGGGCAACCTGAGGGCGTCTCTCGCGGGTATGGGGCAGGGAACATGCTTCCTGAGCTCGTAAGAATCATGGAAATAGCCCATAGCAATGCGGTTGAGTTCCTGCAGTTCAATCAACTTGTCCTCGTCGTATCGGGCCCCGGGTATTTTGCTTTCCACGAAGCCGATGAACTCACGAAGCTGCGCAGTCACGTATTCGAGCGTATCATCGTTCACCTCGAACGGGACATCGAGATGGAATAGATGAGAGCCGCACCATTTTGCCATCGCCGTGTTCGCCATGGTGAGAGGTTCACAGGTGCCCCAATCTACCACCACCGCCGGCTTGGGGAGTTCCCCGGTAATGACCATGTCGACGCCCATCAAGGCGCCGTCGCAACAGTTGTAGGGAAAGCCCTTAGCTCGCAGGTCATGGAGACGTTCGAGAGATACCGCCGGCATTTGCGCCGACCGTCTGTTGGCTGCCTGGTTGAAGTCGAGAGAGCCAAGACCCGTGGCCTGGAACAAAAGAAAGGGTATGTTGATGGCGCCGAACGGCTGTCCCTCATGCCAGGCCCTGAGCAGGTCAACCCTCAAGTCCAGCTCCAGTTCGTAGGCCATCTTGTTGGATTTGAGCCGGTTCGGATCGGGACTTTCGTCGATCTTCTTGATTCTTCGCTCGCACAGCTCTATCTCGTGCTCGATGAAACCCATCGTTTGCCTCCCTCGTAACATCCTGCCTGAGTCAGTCCCCCGCAGTGTTGCCCAACATCTCCAGGAAAGCCTCTATCCTGGTCCTGAGCTGGCCGACGTTGGCCAGATGGTATTCCCGTTCAATGCTTATGTTTGGTATCCCTGCCTCAGCGAGCTTGGGCTGAAAAAACGGCGCTCGCCACATCCTCGGGAAGCACCAGGCCTGACGCAGGTCGACCACCCCGTCGATACTGAAGTCCTTGACCCATTGCACCACCTGCTGGGCCTGCTCGTCCCACTGTCCGGTACGCGCCGAACCGTGCCCGGTGATATAGTGCTTGGCCAGTGCGTACGCCGGGTCGCTATGGCCGGTATCAACTGCTTGCTGGAAGTGGCGGCTGCCGGTATCCAGGTCGTCCATAGCTACCAGGCAGCCAGCGTCCTCTATGACTCTCAGGTATGCCGGATTGTCCAGCATGTCGCTGGATACGAGCAACCTGGGACGGACGTTGCAGAGAAGCGGTTTGCGTCTCTCGATGTATGGCAGCAAAGCCTTCAACTCACGGTTGAATTCGTCCGCAGGCATAACCCCGGCCGCCGTAGTTATTCCAAGGACTTCGGCGCCGGAAAGTGGCGGCTTCTCCCTCTTTCTCATCTCGAAGAGGTTCGCCACCAGCGCCTGCCGCTCGTTGTACACGTCTATAGCATGGCTCAGCGACTCGTCTGTAATTCGTTTCCCTCCCAGCTTCTCGATGGCACCCATGAGCGCCCGGATTCCCTTCGCCAGATGGAGGCGGGCAAGCTCCGAGTCTCGCTGGGGCAGGTGCATTATGTGCAAGAATGGCGTTTTGCCAACCTCTGTCCAGACGTCGGAGAGGCGGACGATATCATAATCCCTGTCGGTGAAGACCACGCCATCCATAAAACCAAGCTCGCCAGTGAGCAGCGACTCCAGGACGTGCGTGCAAAATGGGCAGGTATACGGCAGCCGGTACGCTGAAGCAAGGGGGGTGTTTTCTCGCCAGGTCCCGCTGACCCGCCAGGGGAGCATCCCCGCGGCGTAGATAATCTCCTCGGGCACTGAGAGACAGATTGTCCCGATCACCTTCTTGCCCTGTTTCTTCCATTCCAGGGCCCACTTCGTGCGGTTCGCCTCCGCGTTTCCCTCGATCAGTCCCCTAAGCCTGTCTTCCATGACCCGGTCTCCTTCTTTATGCGTGTCCGCTGCCCGTCAAGAGCGTGTCGCGGGCAAACAGGGCAGCCCCCAGGGCGCCCACAATCTGCGGCTCTGGCGCTATGCGTGCTTTCAGGCCAAAACTTTGCTCGACGAGCGTAACGACGGCGACGTTCTTGGCTATGCCACCGCTGATCACCAGCGCTTCGGCGACGCCCACCCTATCCAGCAGGAGCCGGATTCTTTTTGTGATGGCCACGCTCGCTCCGGCAAGGATGTCGTTGACATGTTGTCCCTGACGCAGCAAGCGCAGGACATCTCCCTCGGCGAACACTGCGCAGGAGCTGCTGATAGTCGCCGGACCCTCCACTGGCTTCAGCGACAGGGGCCCGATCCGGTCGAGCGGCAACTCCAACGCGGCTGCAATCCTCTCCAGATAGCGGCCCGTCCCAGCAGCGCACTTGTCATTCATCACGAAGTTGAGGACTTTGCCTTTCGCGTCAATCTTAATCGCCTTGCAGTCCTGCCCTCCCATGTCCAGCACAGTGCGTGCCTCCGGGAAGAGCCATGAGGCGCCACGGGCGTGGCATGAGATCTCGGTGACGTGTCTCCGCGCGAAAGGGACGTTGACCCGGCCATAGCCGGTAGAAACGAGGCAGCCAACATCGCCCGGCCGCAGCCCCGCTAGCTCCAGCGCTCTGTCCATTACCTGCCTGGCCGTGTCTGCGCTATCGGGGCCGGTAGGAATGATGGTCCAGGACCGGATTACTCCGTCGTCCAGGATCACGGCTTTGGCGCTCATCGAGCCGATGTCGACCCCTGCAGCGATCAAACCGGCAACGCTCCTCTATCTTTCTTGGCCATGAGGGCCGCTCCCAGGGCGCCCACTATGTCAGGGTTGCTGGGGACGGCTACAGGATGGCCGACCATTTCCTCGATCGCCCTGACTACCCCGCCGTTCCTGGCTATCCCTCCAACCATGGCCATGTTCCTGTCCAGCCCAATTTCGGTCAAGAGTGGATACACGCGTTGCGCGACTCCCTTGAATACGCCTTTGAGGATATCTTCAGGCCTTTCGCCCGCGTGGATCAACGAGATGATCTCGGACTCGGCGAAAATGGCACAGGTGCTCATGATCTCGAGATGCTTCCTGGACTCCATTGACAGAGCGGCCGTCGCTTCGCTCTCCATGCCCAGTAGCTTGGCCACCATTTCCAGGTATGCGCCGGCGCCTCCGGCGCACTTGTCGTTCGAGGAAGTTCTGAGCGCCATGCCTTTTTGACATCGGACGGCCAGCGCTTTGTACGCGCCCATGTCCAGGACCGTCTCGGCCAGGGGTTGCAGCATATCTATGCCCCTGGCCAGGCACACTGCCTCCGGCAATTGCTCCTGGGCGAAGGGGACGTAAGCCTTTCCAGCGCCTGTAGCGGCCAGCCGCCCGACGTCTTTCGTCTGCAGGCCGGCCTGTTGCAGGGCCTCTAGCAGCGCTCTTACGGCCACCGTGCCGGCGGACTCTTTCCCGGCAGGAAGCACAACATGGCACAACAAATCGCTGCCACTAACAAGCACGACCTTGACGTTTCTGAACCCGGCATCTATGCCAGCGGAAATCATCTTGCCCTGCGCAGCCTTCCCGGGATCCCCTCGTTCAAACCGAGGCCCAGCATGTACATTATGACCGAACGAAAGTTCATCCTGCATTCTACCATAGCATCTCGAACCGGGTCAAAGGCAGCCATTGCGGGAAGCAGACGCATGACTACAGGACAACACGCGGTACGGCGCCCGGATCGCCGGTTGGGTTCTTGGGAGACGTGGGGTAGCTACGGGAGTGGGCGTTACCGGGCTACCACGGATCTGGACACGCACGATTCCCGCATCCGGCTTTTTTTCTGGTCAGGAGCTTTGCTGAGGGGCGGTAGACAAGTGCGGTACGCGAGGCGGCAGGATGCTGATCTAAGACAGCAAGCAACGATAGTCGGGATTGACCGATAGACTGAACGGCCATCCGATGGCGCGCGGGCTGAACAATAGCCTCGAATGTGACACTGGGCAAATACCGTTACTTCTTCAAAAGTGGGGACGCATATTGATTTTTGGGGCCTTCGTTAGGTCTATGGAAACTTTCCCAAGATGACTCCATAGACGATGGCGACCACACCGCTTTTCCCCCTCAAACTACGGACGATACGATCAGGCGGGTCCTTTGAAGTGGCTCATATGACTCCCTCGCTCCTAAGTGTAGCGATATTCTCCCAACTGTAGCCAAGTTCCAGTAGAACCTCCTCGGTATGCTGACCCACCTCAGGCGCGGGGGATCTCACGGACGCTGCGGTCCTGCCGAACTTCACCGGGCTTGCCACCAGCTTGACGCGACCAACGACAGGGTGATCCAATTCCGCAAAGAACCCATTCTCGATAGCTTGGGGGTCGGTAGCAACTTCGCTAACGGTTTGAACCCTTGAGCTCACCATATCGTACGCTTCGAGAATCCTCTCCCATTCAGCTAGAGTTCTTGCTGCCATTGCTTCGTCGATAATGGCTATCAGCGCCTTGTTGTTTTGCTCTCGCTTCTCGTGGGATTCGAATCTGGGGTCGCGTGCCAGACATGGCTGTCCAATAGCCCCACAGAACCTGGCCCAAAAGCGATCGGACTGAGGCATAACGAGTTGGAGCCAGCGCCCGTCTTGGGTTCTGTAAGTGTTCCAGATCGGGTTCTTAGCATCTGCCTGGTTGGATTGGGGGATTTCTTTTCCTGTTGACAAAGCGACTTGAACGTCGCACAGTAAAGCCCACAGCGCTGTGTGGTAAAGAGATAGAGTAAGCTCCTGTCCTACACCACTTCTTTCACGGTCGAAGAGGGCCGCTGAGATGCCGGCGGCAAGGCACAGGGAGGTAGTTTCATCACCAAACCCCGGACGCTGCGGCCGAGGCGGCCTGCCAGATTCGCTCACCTTGTGCATAGCCCCTGACCTCGCCCAGAAGGCCGAATAGTCATAGCCTGGTTTGTCCTTGTCTGGTCCGACAGTCCCGTATCCTGTGACGACGGCATGGACAAGTCGCGAGTTCAGCTTGCTCAGGCTTGTGTAGTCAAGGCCGTATTTGGAGAGCACCTGCAATCGCAAGTTGGAAACAAAAACGTCCGACCTCTTTATCAACGCCGTTACGATGTCTCGTCCGCGTTTCTGTCTCAAATCAACAGCGATTCCCCTCTTGTTGCGGTTAATGGCTTCAAAGAAGTAATGGATGCCGTTTCGCATTGGAGTCGACTCGATACTTTTGACGCCGCGTTGGGGGTCCCCCACCCCAGGTTCTTCTATCTTGATGACGTCTGCACCCCAGTCGGCCAGAATTGCGCAAGCGGCGGGTGCAACCACCCAGTGCCCCAGTTCGACGACCTTAACCCCCTGCAGGCAACCTGACATAGCTTCCCCCCTGTCTAAATCTCAATGTCGGAGCCGCCATTAACCTCGTAGTCCGCATATTGAAAGGCGTCCCCATTACGGGGTAATCGGAACGCCTTTCTCGGTAACGGCCATGGTCAACTGGCCGGAGGCTGCTACCTTTCCTTCCACGCTTGCTGTGGCTGAAAACGTTTGGAAAACCCCTTGACTCCGGACAAACTGAACTTCCATTCTCAGCGTATCCCCAGGTAGAACCGGTCTGCGAAATTGAAACTTGTCCACTCCAGAGAAGGCCGCGCCTTTTCCCTTGTTCTCCGGAACGCTGAACAGAGTCAACAGCGCCGATTGAGCCAGTGTTTCTATGATGAGCACACCGGGAACCAGGGGATGGCCTGGCAGATGCCCCTGGAAGAACCACTCGTTGGCGGTGAAGTTTTTGATCGCCACAGCCCTTGTTCCTGGCGCCAGTTCCAGTACCTTGTCCACAAATAGAAAGGGGAACCGAACGCCGATTATTGCCTGGATTTCTTTGTTTTCAAGCATATTATGAGCCTCCTTACTGACTAGCGCGACAAATCTCAATCCGCATCGAATCCGAATGCGTTTGGGCGGCTCCGGCAACATCTGCGAGCTGTTCCCCTGGAAACCGAAAGGGATGCACTGGAAGACTTACGAGAGGTTACGACAGACCGCAAACGCTTGCGAGAATGCCTATCTCAGAGCGCTTGATTCCTGGCTGTTTACGCAGAGATGGTCATAGCCGGTTGCGCTGGCTGGCAGCAGGCTCCTACGGGCCTGTCACCTTGCCTGTCTTGTCGTCAACAATGTACATGCCCGTGTTGAGGTTATCTACCTTGAAGTCAGCTATTTGCTGTCTCGCTGGCCTGGCGGTGGCAGTGGGATAGGGCGTCGGCCTTGGGGTGGGTGAAGGTTGACCGGTCGGCGTTGCGGTCCTGAGCGGAACAAACCCGCTTGGTGCCACTGGTGACCACGATGGCGCAGTTGGCCACGGCGTGTCAGAAGCCGTTAGCTGCGCCTTCAATGCGGGACTAGCGCCTTTGATGTTGACTATCCATTTTCCAGTTGC
>JAUSJJ010000181.1 GCA_030647705.1 Dehalococcoidia bacterium | reverse complement strand
GGTGCTCAGGCTACGCCGTCTTTTAGGACTTTATGCCTTCGCCTATGCCAGCCTGCACCTGTTGAACTTTATCGGTATTGATTATGGTTTTGACCTGGGTTTACTGCAGAAGGACCTGCCCAAGAAATATTATATCTTTCTGGGTTTTGCTGCTTTTCTGAGCTTGTTACCTCTGGCGATAACATCCACTAAAGTATGGCGGCAACGGCTGGGTAAAAACTGGCAGCACCTGCACTGGTTAGTCTATCCGGCGGCTTTATTGGCGGTGACTCATTTTTTATTGCTGGTGAAAGCGGGACGGCGTGAGCCTTACCTCTATGCTGCTATCGTGCTTTTATTTCTGCTGGCTCGGCTGCCGTGGCTGGGTAAAATCGTGCGTCGCCCTCGCCGTTGGTTCAAGAAATGAAGGTAATGTATGCCGGGCGATGGGTCGTTGCTAATGGTGTTCCTTTTCGGCTAAACTAGACTAACATGACAAAGTCTTTACCCCAAAAGTCGGCTTCATTTACTATACATGACTTACCGGTTTCGGAACGACCCCGGGAGAGGCTACAGAGGTTTGGGGTCGAAGCCCTCTCTGTGCCGGAGCTTCTGGCTGTGATTTTAGGTCGGGGTGTTGCCGGCGAGTCGGTAACGGTAACAGTGCAGAGATTACTCAGCCGGTTCGGTGACCTTAAAGGACTGGCTGGTGCTTCGGTAGAGGAGCTTAGCCAGGTAAAGGGTATCGGTCCGGCTAAGGCTTGCCAGATTAAGGCCGCTTTTGAGCTATCCAACCGTTTGGAGGGTTATTCCGAAACGGGTAAAAAGCTATCGGTGAAGACCCCTGACGAAGTGGTGAGTTTGGTGTGGGGTAAGTTAAGGGGTAAAAAGAAGGAGTATTTTCTGGCGCTTTTGCTGGATACGAGAGGACAGCTCATAAAAACCTCGGAGATTTCGGTGGGTAGCCTGGATAGCAGCATCGTTCATCCCCGGGAGGTCTTCAAAGAAGCAATATCAGCCAGTGCTGCCTCAATGGCATATCCACTATAACAACGCTTTCGGTGTCTATCGTGCCGGTGATTTCTACAGTCTCACCATCAAGCCATATCATGATACCTAGCATTTCTAAGGCTAGACGCTTACCTTCAAAGTCGAGTAAAGGTAACTTGTCCTGCATATCCCGGATAAAGCCCTCTAACTTAGGTATATTGATAACGGCGTCCTGGCTTGCTTTAAGCTGAGCCTCTAGCTCGGTCTTTTGTACCTTTAGCGTTTCCTTTGCCTTAGTTAGTCGCTGATTCTCGCTGATAACTTGGCTTTCAGGGAAGCCCTTTAAGGCCCACTGCAATAATTGATGCTGCTCGCGGTCTAACGCTCTTAATTGGCGCTCTATGCGTTCCAGTTCCGCTTCATATACCCCTAACTGTCCCGCATCATTGCGCTGCTTCTCAAGCTCATTGATTATGAGGTCACGGTCGCTTAGATACTCCACCAGCTTGCCCCATACCATAGCCTCCAGCTTATCGGCATTCCAATACCTGTTATGGCAAAGTTCAATGGGTGAGCGTTCCTTCCACTTACCCAGGCAGCGATAAAGCCTTCCATGGCTTCCGTCTGCCCTTTTATTAGTGACACCACCTACATATGCCCGCCCGCATTGCCGGCACTTGGTATGCCCGCGCAGTAGATATTGATTAGTCGTGTTATTCCTGGTAGCTTTAGCCCTGTTTACCTGTAGCTGCTTTTGTGCTGCGTCAAATAGCTCTTGACTGATAATAGCCGGCGTAGCGCCTGGTATCTCTATCCATTCGTCCACAGGCTTACGGCGTGGCTTACGCTTCATGCTGCAGGTGAAAGCATAGGTCTTCCCGGTGTAGGCAGGGTTTTTAAGGATAGACATAATAGAAACCTTAGTCCAATGCTTACCCTTTTTACTAGGCACGCTTAACGCCTCAAGCCTGTTTCTGATAACGCCCGTAGTAAGCCCATCATTGACTAGCCATTGGTATATCTGGTTTACCCAGGACGACTCAGTTTCGTTTATGACCCGCCGCCCACCATTCTCTTGGCTTACGGGTATGTAGTCGTAGCCGTAGGTGGTATGAAAACTACCGGACATTCGCCCTTGTCTGGCCCTGGCTTTCTTCCCGCGCATTGTGCGCTCACGTATCTTTTCAGCTTCTATTTGCGAGAATGTCCCTCTTAGATAAGTGATTGCCTCACCTAACGGCGTTTTGTCTATATCCTCGGTAACAGATTCAAGCTTAACGTTGTATTTATCAAGCTCGTCTCGAAGTATGACGCCATGGGTAGCATTACGCGATAGCCGGTCAAGGCAGTAAACCACCAGCACGTCAATTTGTTCATTCCTCACCAGTTCCCTAAGCTTGTCCAACTCTGGCCGTTCAAGAGAAAGCCCGCTATATGTTTCACTGAAGCAGTAGGCCACGTCATACCCCTTGCTCTGTCTGTATTTCATGCAAGCCTCAAGCTGTGTTTGTAGGCTCGTGCCTTCGGTCTCTTGATTTTCTGTGCTTACCCGGCAATAGATATCTGCGCGCGTCATACTTTACCCCTTTTTTAGATTTCCCTTTCTCACCTTTCCCAAATGAGCCGGTTCTTTGGTTATACCAACTGACATTGACAGTGACGTAGCCATATATTGATTTAGGCTCATTCCTTCCGTTTCAGCCCTATATGTAAGTAATCTATGAAGTGAAGGCGAAATCCTGAGCCTAATTTGCCCGCTATATTTGCGCGGTCTTGGTTCAGGAATAGGAAGCCCTCTTTCCAGATTGGACTTTATCCAATCCATTTTGACTTCCTGAATCTCTTTTACGGCTTCCTCAGGTGTATCTGCGTGTATTAGACAATGAGGAAGCTCCGCAATCCTGGCAACCCAATATGGACCATCACCGTCATCCCACTGCTCAACTATTACATTATAGGGTAAGCTAGCATAGTCTTCTAATTCTTTTTCTATATTGCCTTTGATTACCATTGTTAATCTCCATCTCCATCGTAATCTCTAGCCAGTTATGAATCTTGCTCTTCTATGATTTCCGCTAATTCCTTTACATAGCAAGATTTGACTGGATTTTCCCTTTTGTAAGGCATCGTACGCGTTCCTATAATAGCCTTCGGATGCTTCGCTCCTTCTTCGATGTAGCCGTACCGTTTTATCAGTGCTTCAAAGTCGCGCAAAGCAAAATTTCTAGGATTCCGCCGGATTGCCTCCAGAGTTTTCTTGTCTTTGGACATTGTAGACCAACCTCCTGAACATATTCTCCTCCTTTTCTCTTCCGTTTCTTCTCAGGGTTCTTTACGACCCCGAGGCTATGGTATCATATATGACACCACTCGTCAATATTCTCCCTTGCTGTCTTCACCGTCAAATGATTGACGGTGGCTTCTCACCAAGATAAGTTTGTTCCTTCGACACCTTACCGTTCTCGCGGTAACTTTCCACTAAGTAATACCGCTTATTGTTTTTGTAAATACGCTCGGAAATATATGCCATTTGGTAGTGACTCCATAGCTAATGTGGATACCAAACTCCACACTTCCCGACGCCTGATTATCAAGCTTCTTCTGATTCATCGCATCGATGGGCTTCCCTTCGAGCACAGCGGTCTTGATGTCAGGCAGGAAGACGCCACCGTGGATACTGGGCTGGTTGAGTTCTTTCTCGGGAACAATGAATCTATCGTACCAGTTGGGCTTCACCGCCAGTACCCGAGCATAAATACAGACTTTCATTTTATTGCCTCTTTTTTCTGCGCCACTCGGTCATACGGCTGACTTTTCCTGTTTTAACAGGTCTACCCCCTGGGTGTAACATAACTTCATTCTGTTTTAAGAATGTTTTTGGCGTGGGAGGTAGAATGTCACCACCACCTAGTTTTGTTACATCCTTTTGCCCTACTCTTTCGCTAGAAACATCGCCTTCTAGCGGTTTGGTGGAGTCTTCTTTTACCAAGATAGTGTTACCGTGCTTATTTACGCCGTACCGTTTGCCGAAGTGAACAAAGATGCTGTCGTTGTCCGACCACCTGTCGGGAGTATCTTGTCGTGTTACCCTCTTCTCTGCCATAAGCACACCCTGGCAACCCCGGCAATAATCGGGATTGTCCGATTGCTCTGCTATCGGCACGGTGCAAAGGTGGCCAAGACAAAAGAAGTGAGAGCCTTTGAGTATCAGTGGCTCCTCGGTGGCTATGTTGAATTTCCCAGGTATCGGCTCGGTAGGTATAAGATAGCCCGCATGATATATCGTCTCGACCGCTTCTACCTTATCATCCGGCATTTTAGCCAATGCTCTGAATTTAGGACTGTCATGGTAGTTTATCCCAGCCTCTACCAAAGTCGGATATTTCCCGTTCTGAATAGCGGACACTTGAGAAGTTTTGTTGCGTAAAGTAGTATTGCCCACTCTTACCTTCAAGGATGTCTCATTCTTCCCGTCTGTCACTTTCAGCCCCCTTGTGCAACAATCTGTCATCTTTTGTTGCACTCTATTCCTGAAAAGACTTGTTCAAGGTCAAGGCGTCACCGAAAAGTGACCTCGCCGACTCTACCCCAGAGCATGACTCACCTACCATGGAGAGCCAAACATCCATGCACCCATGCTTGTCAAAAATAGCAGCGAATTCTGCTTTCACATTGGCGGGCATCTTGAACAACCACACTATTTCCTCTGCCCAAAGCCCTATCTGACCAGACTTCACACCATCGGCACCAAACACCTCTCCATACGTCACGACCACATACTTCTTCCCATCTCCCTCATCGCACGAAAGGAATGAGTCATTCGGCCCGCCGGGTGGGTAAATACCAAAAGCCACTTCCCAGGCAAAGTATCTAACTGCCTCTGAGCGTGAGCCGTGCAATTCACTAAGTTCAGTTAGCAAATCTTCCATGTCTGCCTTTCGAGACTCATCCACTACCATCGCCCATTCAAAACCCATATTGCGTATTCCCTCCTTTCCGCACTTTGCCCTCTTTGGACCTTGGACCCCTGTCCAGCAACTTTCCCAGGGCATCGCAATTGACGCCTTGGCTTACGTGAATTACCGGCGCGCCATGTTGCCGCCATAGTGCAAATGCCTAGTCAATGGTCATACCAAGAGCATCCGGGACTAAACTCTCACTTTCTACGCACGTTTGAGAGTTTTGAGAGTTTACTATCGGCCCTATACACTCTTTATTGCCTATTTCTTTATTTTCCAAATCGCCTCCGCGAAGAGAGACATTAAAACTCTCAAAACACACATTTAAAGCTAAATTAGTGTGTGTTTTGTTTTTGAAACTCTCAATTTTCCACATGACGGCCTTACGAAATTTTTCGCCACGTATCAAGGTTAAGCCATTGTCAAACTTCTGGCCTTCACGCTTTGCTAACTGATTTCCCAAGCGCCGTGTGTATCCTTTGTCTTCCATATTCGACACAAAGTCCGGTAACGCTGCCCTCAAAGTCGTGTTATCCCTGAGTCGGCTTACTAGGTCAGCGACTGTAATAGGCTCCGGGCCAACTGCCCCCAGCCACACTTCAAAGAAGTTGGCCCATACCGGCGTATCAACGTCTATCTTGGCATAGAGTTCCTCAAGATTGCCCAGGAAGCCTTTAACCCCCATGAAGGCAAGTAAGTTGCCTACTACTTCGGCGTAACTTTCAAAACTGCCAAGTGATACTATGTCAGTGGCTGTATGTTTTCCGGCTAGCACCCACCCGCGCACTACTGTCAAGATTGCCGCGATTATCCGTCCTCGGTTTTCGGTAACCCACTCCCTCTGTTTTGGGTGCTTGAAGCCGCTTGCATCGCGCAACCAGGGCCGTGCTTCCGGTGAATCTAGCAGGACTGGTACTATTCGCCGAGCAAGGTTACCGCCTACGCGAACGTTATTTCCATTCGCAAAGCATATCGTTCGGTTGGGTAGCTGTATAGGCTGCGATTGCCCCAATAGGCGGTCTTTCCAGATTAGTGCGGTTAGGAAAGCTGCCAAATATTCTGATTCAAGCGTGTGGTCAAGGTTGTCGAACATGACATAGCGGGCACCGCTTAGAAGTAGGCTGGTCAAGAGTTTGCGCCATTCTTCCGGGTCCCTAGTCGCCGGTATCATCTGCGCAGGAACTCCGGTCGCCACGATGGCTACTGAATCAATCAATAGGCTACCGCCGCAACCAGGCTGCGGCTTGGTTACGAGTGTAAGCGGCACCGGCCCGGTGATTGCGTCACGGACACAAGATAAGAGAATCGCCGCCGTCATATTGGCGCGGCTGGCTTGGTCAACAAAAGGAAAGTCACAAAAGACTTCTAGTATCAGGTTAACGGCGTTCTGAAGCTCACTATCTGTAGGCCGTTCCGGGACTTGTGGTATTGCTAGCTGACGTGAATGTTCAAGATATAAGCCGGTCTGAGCGTCATATCCCGGCGTGCTGAGTACTGTAAAGTCCGGCCTTAGTGTGGGCGCTTCCACAATGCCCAAGAGTGACGGGAATGCCCAATCCGCGCCCGCAACAAGGATATTCCGGGACAATTCCAACGGGGGCAAGCAATTATGGGCATTTCCTTCCGCGTCATACCGTGTAAACGTAGCACACTTGCTTAGTTGATACCTGATTATCGTTTCACTTGCCTGCTCGGTAAAGGGACCGTGACGGTCATCGTGCCCAATCCGCGCCAGCCCTGACCCAAAGCGGAATAGGTTTGGCTTAGGGTTATTCGCAGCCTCTAGCGCCTTAAGTCCGTCCGCTGTAAGGTCTCTAAGCTGTCGGTTGCCTACCGCGATTATCGGTAACGTAGTGTAAGCCGGCGGTTCATAGTCGGAGCATTTGCTGGTAAGTTGGGCTAGTTCGTTTACTGTATGTCCGTTGTGCAGCCACTCGCTGACATCTTTAACATTGCCAGGCAGCTCTATCACGCGTATTCTGGCAGCCTTGCCGTAGCAGGACTTAGCCACATTATTAGCATGGTCACGGCCTGGACCATCATTGTCCGGTATGATAATCAGGTCAGCACCGCGCAAAGCCGCAGTGTAGGAATCGCGCCACTTGCCCGCGCCCATAGGGTTAGTGGTAGATACCAAGCTAATATTCCAAAGGTTATCGCAATCCTTCTCGCCCTCAACCACAAAAATAGGCGTGCCACTATCTATCGCTTGTTTGAGTTTGTCCTGGTGGTAAAGGCTGAGTTTGACACCCTTAACATTGTTGATATAGCCACCATTGCCGTCCGGTCTACGCTGATAAAATCCTTTAGGCCGGGTTCGCACTACTTCAAAGCCGTCGTAGTGGTAAACGCTTTCAATTTCGCGGTGTTCAGGTTTTGACTTGTGGCTATTCAAGAACAGGTCTTTAGGCTCTAAATTAAGAGGCTTCAGAATGTCCACAATATCGCACCCGGCAAAACACTTAATTAGCAGCTTGCAATCCACCTGTTTTATACTCAAACTGCGTTTTTTATCATCATGACCAGGACATAGTGCCATGAACTGGCTGTCTTTCCCAGGCTTGACGCTCTTAAGCAGTAGGAGAAAATCATTGAGACCGTGGATTTTAGTGCTCATTTCGTTACCTCGCTTTTCGCCGCTGCTATAACCTTTTGCCAGAAGCGGCGCCATGCCTGCTTTTGCGCCGGTGAGACCGGGCCGGGGTGGATGTCGACTTTTACCTCAATATTTTCTTTCTGAATAGTCTTACGCACTTTCGGCCTCCAGCGTAACAGTATAACCATTCTCATCTTCTCTATTAGCTGCCACGCGTTCACAACTTGCTTATAGTTTTATTATGCGTTAGAATTTTCCTGTTGCAAGAACTGCCGGGTTCCATCTAGTGTTCCTGGGTATCGTTTGTTGCAATTAAGTCATTTGGCGAGATAGGACCGTTCGAAGGAGGGACTATGCAGAATCCTATGGGTGACCTGAATAAATGTCTAGCTGTATTGATGTTGCGTACTGCAAAGTGCAAGCAAATTGAAGTCGCTGAAAAATTGGGTTACGGCAAGAAGAAGGTCGTTGCAACTGAGAAGTGGTTCAGAGAGCTAAAATACGATGAAGCGTATGCAGTATGTTATGACCACGCTGTAGAATGCGTCCGTGTGTTGGAGATAGACCCGCTGAAGAAAATGCTTTTAACAGCTACATTGGAAAAGCTGGACAAGGTCAGTAGTATGCTTATTCTGGGGAAATATGGGCACGTCAAAATTAAGGAACCATCAGCATCTAAGTTGTTGACGCCTCGGCCTTCTGAGCACCATGCTAGGCTAGCAAGAGCGGCCGAACAGCTGAGGTTGAATATCAAGAAGGTGAAGGAGACCGAGGGAGCGACTCTGGATGGTGACATCATGCGTGGATACATAATAACCGCAGGGTCACGTACCAAAGAAGAGTTATTGTATGTGGACCGGTTGGACGCAGAGTGCGTCCTATCCCATCTTAAAGAAATGTGGCCGGACTTCAATTACATAAATGGTTGGCAGGATTTCAACAGCATGGAATCCGTAGCTAGTATCAGCGATTTCATACTGAAAAGACTGAAAGACGTGAGCCATGGATTGGCAATAGATGGTAAGTGTAAGATTTGTACATCATGGGGGTAATCCGCGCCTAGCTTAGGAACAAATAGACACGCACATTCGTCCTTGCAACTGGGAATTCCTCGACCGCCGGTTATTTCCTGGGGGCATCCTGCTTACCTGGCTTGGTGGAGTTCTCGGGTTTGTCATTCCCTTCAAACTTTCACCACTCCCATTCTGTGTAACTCCAGAACTTGGCTGGTAATTCTCACTATAGTGAGAATTACTGAGAACGGACTGAGAATACCCTGAGAACATCCATACAGTGAAGGTGAGTGTGAATGGACTAGGTGCAGACTATTTATCATTGTTGTAATCTTCGCCCTGGGCTGAATAGACAACACTAGCTTCCAGTCTTATAATTCAGGTACCGATGCTGATGCCTCGAGACATCGTGGTCGTAATAAAGCTCTGGAGATGAGAAGTCGTGACTATTGAACCCGGTAGATTCAGACAGGCTAAGGATAAGGAGCAGACCAGTAAAAGGCTCGACCATCCGGCTGATGGTCTTATCCCTGTCCACTGGTTGCATACCCATGCTTATTGTGAGTTTCAGCTTTACTTAGAGAAGGCTGTGGGCGTGGAGGCCGAACCAACCATAGAGATGCTGGCGGGAGCCCAACAACATGCCTTCCTGGACGCCGAACACGTTAAGAAAGCCGAGGTTGAGTTAACTATTGATGAGGCTGCCGCCAAGGCACAGTTGGAGGCAGTCACGCTGGTGTCGAGGGATGTTTCTGTCAGAGGGACTGCTCTATATGGCCGCATCGATGAAGTCGTGTTCGAGCCCAACCGAATCGTCATAATTGATGATAAGCCCGGTGCCCAGCCTTATTTTACCAATAAAATCCAAGTCTGGGGTTATTGTCAGGCCTTCAAGGAAACATATGGCCCGGTGGTTCCTCTTTTCGGCGCTTTGCGACAGGAACACAGCGGGAGCGTCGTGTGGTTGGAAGAGTATCTCGAAGACCACGATAACCTGGTGACAGTCACTGTTAACAGAATCAGAGCAATACTGGCCGGGGCTGAGAATCCACAATCATCAGGCAACAGCAGGAAATGCCAACCTTGTAGATACAAAGAGTCCTGTCCAGCTTGTGTCGGGCAACTGTAGAAGGGACCACCAATGATTTAGAATCACACCGCTGGCTCCCCGGAGTCGTATGTCATCTGGTGCTCTTGTTCCTAATGTTTATTTCAATATTTTCCGCAAAGTTGTTGACCCACGACCTGATTTGTTCATCGGGTACTCTCCACCATTCAGCATGTCCCTTAGAGAACGACAATGCTTGCGCTAGAGCAGTATCAACCGAGTCCAGAATTAATTCATGTAGTATTCCGTTTTCCTTTTCAGTTTTGCGGAGCCGCTCGTCCCAATGTTCCATCAAGGCTCGCAACTTAACAAGTTCGGCGTTATACTGAGCCACCTTCACCTCTCGCTTGATGGCCGAGAGCTCAGGGTCTTCCTCCAGCGTTGGTGGGAGCACTGAGTGCTGACCGCTGGGGCCATCTGCATTATGGGCCAACTTCATGTGACCCCCTAGTCCTTGCGTATTCTTGAATGTCGCACCGCAAATATCGCATTTCACCATTGATTTCCTCCTCTTAAGTAATCCCCTCTTGGACCCAATGTAGCCCCTACCAGAAATCAGGTCAATGGCTTCCGGTGTGAGCTCCTGAGCACTGACCGAGCACTGACCGAGCACTGATTGAAGCTAATCGAACCATTGCTAACAGTAGGAAGGGACTAGGTTTAGGTCAGAAAGGACTATCTATGAAAGTCGCAACATCTATCGGCTCTGGTAGACATGGCAAAGACCAAATACGGAAAGGGCAGGGAATATCAATGCCTTTAATCTGGTGACCGCAGAGCCGACGTCATGGTAGAGTTAACTACCTCCGGGCATCACTTATTACTTTTCCAGGTCATTGAGTTTGTGCAGTTGTCCCACTAAAGTTATAAGGGAGTTCTTGGAATCTAGCGAAAGCTTCTTATCTGCCTTTATCGCCGGTATGCTATCCGTAATCGAGGTCTCCTTGCCGGTAACAAGGAAATCGATGGTTACACCAAGCTCCTCTGCTAATCTAGCCAGCGAAGACAGCGATGGTGCCCGCTTGTCCTGTTCCACGATTGATACATGCTGCGGCGTGACCCCAAGGACCTCAGCTAAACGACTCTGGGTCCAGCCTAATTCCTGCCTTCTTTTCTTGATTCTGTCGCCTATGCTCATGGGCACCTCATCTACACCTTTTTCTAGCTAGAGCCTATCAAGCTCGTTATCTGTTGAGCAACTACTCAACTACTAGTTGATATATGGACCGACCTGATGTATATTTGGGGGTAGGGACAAGGACGTCACTCAGTCCCTCTACTTGGTGGTTGCTAGAGGGACCATGTGCGACACTGAACCGGTCGAGAGGAGGACATGATGGATGTAACGAACAGTTGTAAATGCAAAGGTATTGGGTTGATACACGAAATGCTGGAGACCCTCCTCATGCAGGGTCTTGCTGCCGGTGATAAAAAGGCTCTCATTGTAGCTCAGAAGATTCAAACACATCTGAAAGAGCAAGCCATGAAGAAAGGTAATGAAGAAATTTACCAGAAGGCTTTAGAAAGTTTGGAAATGCTACATAATAGAACGGCCGTTTATCACGGAGGTGATGATTCTCCGGTAACGTACCTAGCTGGAATCAAATCCCAGATTCGTAAGAGCCCAGAGCTAAAACAGCTGATGGTCGGCGGTGCAGATGAGGCAAAGAAACTGGAGCGTGTCTTTGCCTTAGCCAGTAGCGAAATTGAGATGCCGTGGGGTGAAACCAGCGAAATTAAAGACGCCCTTAAAGAGCTGGATAAAATCGCCAAATCGTTAGACTGCTAAACCCGCTCATCTACCCCTTGAGTATTATCACTGGTTTTGACCTGAGCACCTTAAGGGAGATGCCCGCTTTATGGGTAACCTCAACCACATTAGCCGCATCTAATAGGCTGCTAAGGTTGCCCGAGCTAACGAACTCGTACTACCAGCCTTAACAGGTAACCCCTTGGGGGCGGACAGACCAGTGGGCGTATCCTGCGGAGCAGGAATCGGCACGACGGGGACAATTCTAGCTTGCTATCTGGTCAGTCAGGGACATGAAGCCGGTGCCGCCATAGACGAAGTCCGTGCAAAGAGACCGGGCTCTATTGAGAGGAAATCCCAGGAAGATGCTATAAAGGCGTACGCTAGGTTGGGTGGGTAACATGACGGTGCCAATTCGTGGTCCTGAACCTGCTGATTAGATTAACCTCACTGCACTATCTACTAATGCCTGAGTAATCTCAATTCTCTCGTCTACTTCATCCAACAAATCGTCATGTGGGTATGCTCCATGTGCCAAATATGTGACTATACCCTCTGACTTAGCTGCTTGAATAGCGGGGATAAAATCACTATCCCCAGCAATAATAAATACTTCATCTAAAGTGTGTCTCGCAGCGTGTAATGTCAAATCAATGCCCAACAAAAGGTCAACCCGTTTTTGTTCGTAAATTGGTTTGCCTTCTGAATCATCACCTCGATATGCAAGTCTCCCCAAACGTACTTCAAATCTGGGTGTTCTTTGTAATGCCCTAAAAAAACGTTGTGCATTACTAATCTTAGTACTTTGTTCAGGAGTTGGCGGGCTATTTTGATACGGCAAACAGTGATAGTAATATATACGAATGATTTCTCTATCAATTCCTGCCTTACCGACTATATTTGTTAACAGAAGATGGTAATCAACTCTGCGTCCATGCCGCATTGGGTCAAGGACTTTATCAAGATACCCGCCGTCAACAAACAAACCAACTTTGTGCATATCCCCTTAAAACAACATCCCCAGCATCTATAATCCCGAAGGAAATATAAACGCTGGGGATTCATACACGTTGTGAATCATATTACAGTACTCTACATTTTGTCAAGTACTGTATTTCTACTATATCACACCCAATGACTCTGTGACAATCCACCATGTGTTGAATATTTATGATTTTTGGGTCAGTTTAATTCAAACTGATACACTACCCAATATTTTTATCCGTTGTTTCTCATATTTCGAGCCGTCGATAACTCTGGTCTACTGAGGCATTTTAGCTTAATCTCTTGTTGAGCCGCCTGGGTCTCGAATCTATAACCTGCTGATTAAGAGTCTGTAAACACCACTGTTTCCTATTGTTTCTGAAGCTATTTTATTGTCTCGTGCCTATTCGTGTTTTGAAGCTAACTTGCCCATCTTTACCACTTAGATTGAAAACAATTATTGCCAAATTATTGCCATTCCTACCATATCAATCCTATCTACCAACAGTGCATAAAATGGAACGAGGGTCAATTTTCCGTCTAGTATAGACCTTCAGAGGTCAGCTCCTTATTTCCCCTCAGAAAAACCATTGAGAGGCGACTCCCTTCCCTTAACTTGGACAAGGTACTTTCCAGAGCTGCCGCACTAGAGGTTGTGTTGGCCACCTTGTCTAGACGAAACTGAGTATAACTTCCTCCCTCATCCTACTTTGGAGACTATTCCCTGATTTCTCAAGGTTAGGGGGAGGGAGATACCTGCGGTTAACTGGCAATGGGCGGGTGACTTTCCCCAACAATGCAAACCCGTTTCTCGTTGCCAAGCTTATCAATCCCTCAGAGTTTTTTACGAAGACGCCACCAACGTTAGAGTCACCAATCACAAAAACGGCCTGACCGTTTTTTGTTAGCACGCGCCTGCATTCAGATATGACACGATTCATGTCAAGAATATATTTCATCACCAGTTGAAAATGTTTGTGGTCAAGTTCGACGTTTACCATTCTCTCAACAACTTCACTAAATTGGCCAGCCTCGCGCAAATCTCCGGAACGTTCGCTGCCGATGTTGCTGGAACGCAAAGACCTAAGTTCCGAAATAGAATGTCCCATCCACACCAACGTAAACTTATGTCCACGGATGTAATCAATCGCGTTGAGGTAGGGCGGTGAAGTTATAACCACGTCAATACTCTGACTATCGAATGGCAGTGACCTCGCATCTGCTTGGCGGATGATTGCGGTTGGGGCACTAGAGCTTTGCCCGAAAGGAGCCTTTTGAGTAACATAGTCTACTGCCCGTAGGAATTTATCAAATGGTTGTACCGGTGCTTTTTCATATTTCTTATGTGGTCTGCTGTGGGAAACGTCCATAGCAAGTGAAACGCCGGATTTCTTGGTAATAATGAGCCTTGAGAATGCACACCATAGCAGAGTCTTTTCGCCAGATTCGTCCAGAGTTGAAATGCTATTCGATAGAGCGGTCAACTGACAACGATTAGTCTCGTCAAACCAATAATCCAGAAATTTACGTGTCTCTAAGTCCATGTTGGATGGATAGGCATCCCCCGGAAGTGTATTGTTGTTGAGTGCTGTAGCTTCGTCGAGCACGAGTTTAGCAAGGCGTTTGAGCTTTGCTGGATTTACGTCGCTGCACCAACCTCGGGCAATTAACAAGGCCAACGGGTCAGTATCGCAGCCAATTGCCTGATATCCTCTTGCTCGTGCACTCACGAGAGTAGTTCCTGACCCTGCCATGGGGTCCAATACGCGTAGTTCCTTCTTCTTTCGCGGTAAATTATCCCAGACAATAGTTGGCGCCATTCGGGCCGGGAAAGGATGTATTGGCTGTATGTCAGTTATTTGTCGCCTGGTAGAAAATATCATATCTTTATAGTCTTCCTCTCTTCTTCTGGATACGAATTAATAGCTGCTTGTATGTCATCAAGAACCAGGTCTGGGCGGCGGTCCAATTCGACCGTATTCTCTCGCGCAAACACCATATTAGTAGCCATACTTTGTAGAGTTTTGCAGCATTCCATCAGGTCTTGCTTACTGATGAATATAGGGGGATTACGAAATTCTAGGGCTGTTGCGACTGCCCCGTATTCAACTGGCTCATTCGGCCGGCTATTGGCCCTTTGCCAAATGGTTTCAAGAATCTCAAGGTAGGGCCAGGCGCGCGGTTGTTCTTGTTCGATGCCATCAATCCACGCCTTCGATTCTTCAGGCGTAATGCAATTCCGGAATAGCTCCCGTAATCTCTTTAGACCTACTCGTTTCGCCGGCACAATGCGTACCAGGCGCGCTAAGTCATCTATATACATGAGCGTAATGGTACGGCCTTTTGTGTTTTTTTTGTGTTCATTGATTTCTGTTATGGTCGCTGCATCTTTCCCCGAAGTCTGGAATCCGTTTCCGATGACGAGGTGGTGGTCACATTTGTACTCTTCCATATGCCGAGCTATTCCAGAAACTCCCAGTCGGTGTGCTGCAACTGTACCTCCGCTCTTAGCTTCCATGCCAACCTTGTACCTCTGAACGATTCCAGGCTCTGAGGCTGCAAGATACGCCTCTGCTGTGCCGTCAGGTTTACCAGACCCGCCAAGGCGAATTACATTTGCAAAGCCGATTGCCTCGAAGGATGCTCGCATTTCCTCTTCGAGTTGGTTCGCGTCGTCTTTAGCATCTCTCAACGCTAAAGAAATCATCCCTGCCGTACGGCGCGCAGAATGCCTGACGAAATATCTAAGCAACTCATCTCTATATTCCAGTATTTCGCTAATCTTGACATCATCGAGTCCGGCTTGATAAAGACGCGCTTCCATCAGAATCTCTGTCATGGCGTAGATTTCCAGTGGTAATCTATCTGTCGAGTTTGCAAACGAACCATGAAAGGCAGCGACAAAAGGATGAGATGCGTTGATTTGGAGATTCCCGCTTTCCATGTCAAGTATCGCCAGACCATCCCGGGTGTCTAGCTCCACGAGCACAGAACCAGTCAGCAGCCCAGCTTCAGAGTCGGCTCTGGCCACCACCTTCTTTAGAAAGTCTGTTCTTTGCCCTGATGTGAGTCCCCCTGGGAAACGCATATATCGCGGAGCAGCTTTCCCTGCAATGCCCAACTCTAGGAGTGCCAAGAGCGGCTGGCGGGTCAGGCTTCCCGGTGCGGAGTACATGCGGGAAGCGAGAACCTTCCCAGGTGCTTTGGAACGCTCCCATTCTTCCAGACGATTTCTGACGAGATTAAAGACAGCATGTGTGAAATCCTTCGCCAGATTAAACAACTCTCCTTGTTGCAAAGATTCACGTGATGACCTAAGTGCTTCATCCAGGCTATCTATGTGAATAACCGCGCGAAACTTTGAAAACGTACCATGTCTAAGAAGGTTTCTTTCGATGCCAAAACCCGGGTCGTCTGAGTTTATTAATCGTTCGCGTACGTAGACGAAGAAACCATTGCTCCGTTCAATTTCCTCGGATTTACCGCCGTTGATGTCGTCTTGATAGAGTTCAACATACCCTGTTATGCGCCCAAGCTTATCGTGAGAGAGGCCGTGGACAAACTGCTTTGCGAGATTTTCGTCCTCTGTCGGAACCAGACCTGTTGGGCAAGGTTTGCTCAGAGTGTCACCCGTAATATCTTTGCCGACCACCCAATTCTGTATTAGTGGGATTTCAATTTTAGAGGGTTTCATCAGTTCACCGTCGTAGTAGAGTCTGAAATCATCACGAAGTGGCATGGCAGTACGCAGAATCCAATTAAGACGGTTTCTCTGGATTTTCTTACCCATATCTTTCAGTCTGGACATTATTGCCACTGTCCACGATTGTGCTGCATCATCACCAAATAGTTTCAGCGCCTTGTAGCCAGGTTTCGAAGACGAGGTCGTCCATGTCGCCAATAGTTTCTTGGCTTCTGGTTCGGTGAGAACGCGCAAAGGTATCTTTATGTTTTGGTCGTTGAATATTCCTTTTGCGTCCGACTGAACTCCCAGTCCGTCTTCGGGAGATATGACCTTACTATAATCCATTGTGGCCGCATAGAAGATGCCGTTTGACTTGCATATATGCGTCAGTCGTTCGGCTAGGACATAGGTTGCGAGCTTGCCAATTCCGAATTTGCCTATTGGACGTCTCCCTTGCGGATGCTCGCCTTCTCTTCTTTTGCTTTGGCCAATAATCCAGTGCTGCTTCAGTCCGTCTGCGTCCATGCTTTCTCCATCATCAACAACTGCGATTGTTGCCTCTGGTGCCATAAGGTCCGGGGATAGAATAACATGGACATTTTGCGCCCCGGCGTCAAACGAATTCGAGACGAGTTCTTCAATCGCTTTATGTGGACTCGAATAGAGACCTTCGGAAAATAACTGGATAATGCGTTGGCTAATCTTGACACTGATTTCGTCGGTCTTGTTGCCTGCCGACACAAGCGCATCTTGAGTAATTTTTACCATATGTAACCTCTCATTCGCCGTGTCTGCATCGACCGTGAAACAGTTAGATGCAGTCTCGCCCTAATTTAGACCAATATTATATAAGTGCCGCCGGTTAGTCAACATAGTTCTAATATTTATCTGTTCAATTGGGGGCAATTTCTGGCGGCGACAGTTGCGCCGAAAGGAGACAGGGTGTTAATCTAACTCCATTCAACCTTTATGTTCTTCCATTTCCAGACGACGACCTTACCGGCATCAGAAAGTGGGTGAGCTTTACTCCCTTGTGGTCTCAACTGAAAACGTTCTTTCCCTAAACCGGCTGCTATCTTTACTTCTTTTAACACTCCCGGCGCTTTATGTGTATTGTCTCCGAGGATGACTATAAACAGGTCGCACTTCGCTACGGCACTTTGAGCCTTTGACAGCCATAGGTTATCAGGGTGGGCCTCCCGCAACGAATAATCATTAATTGAAAAGGGCGAATCAGCCAGTCCAGCCTGAGCTAAGAACGAGTTCTTCAGCTCTAAATCATTATCAAAATCGAAGCTGAGAAAGACCTTCTTTTTCGCCATCCGTGAACTCCATAATCAAGATGGATTCAGAGTATCTTTCGATGGGTCAAATAATAAAACGAATCCTGCCACAACAGGCGCAAGTCTCCACTTTTGTGACAGGTCTAGTGGGAAGCCCACCAGACGTGAACTGCCGCAACTTCTCTTGCCCAAAAACCATCTTCATCGTTATCTCTTAGTTTTCCAAGTCCTTTGGCACAAGTGAAAAAGCCCGGCCCCGGTCTTTTCCTGTCTTGGTATATGACGAGAGCCGAAAGCATCGGCGCACCTCGACTTAGTTCTTGAGCGTTGATTTCATCTAATATTTGGGCTATCTGGATGCGACCGACTTCAGAAGCCATCTCGAGGCCGACCACGGCGCCCGCATCGGTGTAATTGGTTAGCCGTCTTCTGCGGGCTATTTGAATAAGAAAATCGCGAACATCGCTGACTTTGTTGTCCATTACTTTATCTCGTACACCTTAAGCACTTCATCGCCGTAGTGGTTGATAACCTTAATTGCTATCTTGCCGGTCTTTGGCGGGTCGAAGGGACGGCTGATGGTGGCATAGAGCGAGTCCCAGGCAGACTCGTCAATTTCCGCCCGGAGTGTTCTCTTTAGGCGCTCGAATTTATCGTCGCTATCGGTAAAATAGGCGTGGCGGACAAAGAAACTCTCGCCGTTGTAGTCTGTATCAATAAACCAGCAGGCAATATCGCTGATGGGGTTACTGCTTAACTGCCCTGTGGTCGGGTTGTAAATATCCAACCCTTTAATTTCAATCGTGAACTTGCCATCTTTCTGCTTCTTCAAGTCGATATCAGGTTCGCCGAAATCCATAAACAGGTTGCCGGTGCCGGTGGTTTTCAGAAGTTCTACACCCATCGATAAGTCCGGGTTCATCCGGGTAATCAGCACGGTCAGCTTGCCATAAC
>JAUSJJ010000177.1 GCA_030647705.1 Dehalococcoidia bacterium | reverse complement strand
CATTGTGACCCAACAGCGAGCCATTACCTAAAGCTCATTATGGATGCAGTTTTTGGCTTTGGCAGTTACAGAAATGAAATCGTTTGGAAGCGAACTACCGCACATAACGACCCCAAGAGATATGGGAGGATTCACGACATATTGCTCTTTTACTCAAAAACTGACAAATGTAATTGGAACACAGTTTTCGCTTCCTACGATCCTGAGTATGTCGAAAACTATTACCGGTATAAGGATGAGCAAGGAAGAAGGTTTCTATCTGATAACCTTACCGCGCCTAGCCACGGCTCTTCCAGCGGACAATACGAATGGCATGGTAAGTTCCCTCCTCAAGGCAGAATGTGGTCTTACACAAAAGAAAACATGGAACAGCTAGAATCTGAAGGGCGTATCTTCTACACGAAAAATGATTATCCCAGACTAAAACGCTATTTGGACGAAATGCCTGGGATGCCCGCCCAGTCAATATGGAACGATATAGTAAATATTCGATCTTGGAATAAAGAAGACCTAGGTTATGATACCCAAAAACCAGAATCGCTATTGGAGCGAATCATCAAGGCTTCTAGCAATGAGGGTGACCTCGTGCTTGACCCCTTCTGCGGTTGTGGCACCAGCATCGCTGTCGCGGAACGATTGAAGCGGCGATGGATTGGTATTGATATCACACACCTTGCCATCACCCTCATGAGACACCGCCTCCACGACACCTTTGGCCCGAAGCTTGAGCCATATGAAGTGTTAGGGGTTCCCAAAGACGTGGCCAGCGCCAAGGCACTCGCAGAAGAAAACCGGTATCAGTTTGAGTGGTGGGCTTTGGGGCTTGTGGACGCCCGTCCTGCTCAGGACAAGCGCAAAGGCGCTGACCGGGGAGTGGACGGCTACATCAACTTCTTCGACGATAACACCGGCAAAGCGAAGACCGTGATCGTCCAGGTAAAGAGCGGCCACATTCAGTCCAGCTACGTCAGGGACTTGAAAGGCGTCCTGGAACGAGAGCAAGCGCCCATCGGTCTGCTCATCACACTCGAAGAACCAACGCGCCCAATGACAGAGGAGGCGGCTGCATCCGGTTTCTACGAGCCCGAGCACTTTCCAGGAAAGCTGTATCCGCGGATACAGCTACTCACTGTCAGAGAGCTTCTGGGCGGCAAAGAGGCCCAATACCCCCGGTTTGCGCCAGCCGCAACCTTCAAGCGAGCGGAACGCAGGCAGATACGAGAAGAGAGAGCCAAGCTGCTGTAGGAGAACACCTTTTGTCGACAACAACACAACCCACCACCTGGGACGAGGAAGCTGAAGTAGTCATAGTTGGATATGGCGGCGCCGGCGCCGCCGCGGCCATCACCGCCCACGATGTCGGCGCCAAAGTGCTCATACTGGAGAAGCAGCCGTCGGACACCCCCACCGTCACCCACCACACCCCCAACACGCGTCTCTGCGGCGGCGTCATGCTCAGCCCATCGGACGTCGAGGCAGCCGTCCAGTACTTCGAGGCCATGGTAAAGGCCGCCAACGAAGTGCTCGATGACGAACGCAAGGCCCTGATCAGGGTCCTGGCCCAGAACCTCGCCGAGAACGAGGCCTGGATGGAGAAACTGGGCATGCAGTGGGCGCAGAACTCCAAAGAGATCAGCCCAGCTTTCGAAGGCACCATGATCATCCAGACGACCTTCGACGAGAAGGGCAGGGCGCTCACCGCCGACTACCCGGAGTTCCCGGGCTTCCAGTCCATGACCACTCGATTCCCCAAGACGCAGGGCGCTCTGCGGGATGGCGCGGCGGTGTGGAAGTGCCTGGCTGACAACGTGGCAAAGCGGCGCATACCGATCATGTGGGAGTCTCCGGCAAAGGGACTGGTCATCGAGTCCGGCGAAGTGAAAGGGGTCATCGCAGAGAGAAACGGCAAGAGGTTGGCGGTCAAGGCATCGAAGGCAGTGGTGCTGACCACCGGCGGCCTCGAGGCCAACGAGTGGATGAAGCAGAACTACCTCAGGGTCTACCCCTGCCACTTCTACGGCAGCCGGGCTTCCACCGGCGACGGCATCAATCTGGCCCTCCAGGCGGGCGCGGCGCTGTGGCACATGAACTGCTTCTCGGGTCGAGGCATGATCAAGACGCCCGACTTCGCCTTTAGCTGCAACCCCATGCCCAAGGGCGAGGTCTTCGTGGACAAGAGGGGCAAGAGGTTTGCCCGAGAAACGTACCGCGGCCATGCCTTCGGCCTCGACCTGATCGCCTTCGAGTCCGCCATCATGCGCTACCCGCGAATACCTTTCTTCTGGATCTTCGACGAGAAAAGGAAGCGGGCCGGCCCGATTGCCCTTCAGAACGGGCCGTGCAACCCCCCGAACGGCATATCCGGGCCCGGCTTCCACCCGTGGAGCCGGGACAATGAGGTGGAGATAGCCAAGGGCTGGATAACGAAGGCAGCCGGCGTCTCCGAGCTGGCGTCCAAGCTATCCGCCAACCCACTGTCTGAAGGAATGATGTCGCCATCAGCCCTGGTAGAGACCATCCGCACCTACAACAGCTACTGTCATCGTGGAGAAGACCTCGACTTCCAGCGGCCCGCCTTCTCTCTGCTGCCTCTCGAAGACCCTCCGTACTATGCCGTCCCTCTCTGGCCCGGCGGCGCCAACACCATGGGCGGGCCCAAGAGAAACACAAAGGCCCAGATAGTACGCCCGGACAACAGCCCGATTCCCAGGCTGTACTCAGCCGGCGAATTGGGCTCGGTGTGGAGCACGCTGGGAACGGCAGGTGGCGCTACCGGCGAATGCTATGCCTTCGGGCGAATAGCTGGAAGCAACGCCGCAGCGGAGCAGAAGTGGGGGTAGTGCCTGGCTGCAATAGCAGGCGTTACACGGAAATCCCCTCTCTCGACGGAGAAGGGGAGACGGGGACGAGTCGAACTCCCTCTGAAACGCGAGCAGATCGTCTGGATGCTCACTCAACGCGACGGAGCGTCAGCGGCGCTGGCGAGGGTGGCTTAAAAGTCGGCTGAAAACAAGAGCGCAGCTTCGACTACACCTGAGCCCTGATGGGACCTACCTGAACATGCTACTAAACTGCCATGTGGTGAACACTTCTACTCAGCATATCTCCCGAACCATGGGATGCAGCCCACTTCATTCGGGCAGGCTGCCGTGCCAAATCATCCAGGCTTCACCCTCAAGCAACCAACACCGGCTCAGGTTTGGCTTCATCGATCGCAGCAGCGACAGGCTTGCCCACAATGCCTGCCTGGGCCGCGATAATAGCCGCATGTGTGCGAGTGCGTGCCTGCAGCTTGTCGATGACGTTTCGGACGTGCTTTTTGGCGGTGTCCAGCGTGATGCCCAGAGTTGCTGCGATTTCCTTGTTCGAGTCTCCGTTCCCAAGGAGCCTCAGCACATCGACTTCCCTCGCGGTGAGATGAGCAGCCTCAGCCGTGCGCTCGGCAAGCGTCTTGCGG
>JAUSJJ010000055.1 GCA_030647705.1 Dehalococcoidia bacterium | reverse complement strand
TGCGTCCGACACCACAAAGCAGCGACGGCTGGTGGGGAGAATGTATTCGTTTACCAGAGCTCTGACGCTTAAGGAAGGGGAGACCAGGGCGCAATCCTGCGTCATCACGTCGCGGGCCTTGAAGCCCTGCAAGGCTTCTTTGAGCATCATCTGGCGGTAGCTGCCGGAGGCCGCGTTCTCCAGGAACCAGCCAATGAGGGCGAACCAGATGCCTGTAACCAAGAAGCCTGGGATGAAGAAGATCGAGAGTATGCCGCCTGCGATGAAGGCATAGGCGATGCCTTGTCCCGTGAGCGAGGCGATGTGGGTGGCCCGCCTGTAGTTTTTGGTAATCCACCACAGGAACGATCTGAAAACCCTGCCGCCGTCCATGGGGAAGCCTGGGATCATGTTGAATGCGGCCAGCAGGAAGTTGATGTACGCCAGGTAGAAGCTGAGCGCCGCTATCGGTTCGCTGACGCCTCTGGTAGCCAGGTACACCAGCACGAAGAAACCTCCGAAGACTACGCTGGACAACGGGCCGGCCGCCGCCAGTATCGCCTCCTTGCCCGGTGTCGTTGCCTCCTTGGTGATGCGCGAGACGCCGCCGAAGACAAATAGGGTGATACTCTTGACCGGTATGTCCTGAGACCTGGCGACCATGCTGTGCGCCAGTTCATGCCCCAGCACGGACCCGAAGAAGAGGAGGCTGGCGGCTACTCCGATCACCCAGTAGAGGGCCTGGGGCCAGTCGGGGTATGTGGGCGGAAAGTAGAACAGGGCCAGCGTCACGGTGACGAAGACGAAGATGATGAACCACGTATAGTTGATCAGAAAGGGTATGCCCAGGATTTCGCCAAGTTTGAAGGAGCTTCTCACTGCAATCCCCCTTAAGCACCGAGATTCACCTCGGCGCCTGGCCCGCAACAGGCGGGTTCCTCTACCCATAATCTAATCGTTCGGCGATTCGGTGTCAAATGCGTACCGAGAGGCAGGCCTCCGCGAAATGGCTGAAAATCCCTCTCAATCTCCCCCGTATCGAGTCCCGATTCCTTCGGGATGGCGACAAAGTCGCTCATATGGGGCAGGCTCTTTGCGAAAGGGAGAGATTGTCGTTTCCCCCTCTGAAAAAGTCCCGATTCACTCCGTTCGGAAGGGGACGAAGGGGGATTTAGAGACAATCCCGTGAGTTTCGCGGGACGCTCCGAGAGGGGGCTGGAGATTGAGGCGCCGCCGGCTGCAAAGGAAGCGGTCTAAATATTATCAGCCGAGTGGAAATTGCCGGCCCAGAGTATTGACTTTGTGGCTGCTTCTGGTGCATAGTATCGGGTGCGCTTTCGAGTCCGGCTTCGGGCCGGATTGTTCACTCTTTTTCTTTCGATGGAGGCGAAGATGGTCAAGTCCATGACGCTGTTCAAGAGGAAGCCGGGACTAACCCTCGAGGAGTTCAACCGTTATTGGGAAAAGGAACATGGTCCCATGGTCTTGAAGATTATGCCTGGAGTCAGAAGGTACGTGCAGAGCCACGTGGTTGACCTGGGCAAAGGGGAGCCGAAATACGATGGCGCTGCAGAGGTATGGTTTGACAATCTCGAATCATACAAACGTGCCGCCGAGTTCTATCTGTCCCCGAAGGGGCAGGTCATCCGCGACGACGAAGCCAGGTTCATTGACAAGACCAGGATGTTGGTGATTGTGGTCGAGGAGAGGGTGATGAAAGAGGCGCCTTGAACAGCGGCGCCGAACACCTCGACAAGACTGAACGAACGAGATAGAATGTCGCAGAACAAGACCGGCGCGCCGCAGTCGGCCTCGCGGCTTGTGCCCGTGCCGCTGTCCGTACTGAAAGCCTGGCGACGTCATCGCACTTGAGTGGAGTAATGGACTCAGACCAATCTCAGAAACCGAGGCCACGGCAGAAGATACTGATCGGGGACGGCGCCGAAGAGAACCTGGGTCTTCTCAAAGCGGTCTTCTGCATGGCAGGCTACGACGTGGCTACCGCCGTCGCCGGGGACGAGGTCTTGCTTCAGGTCGGCCTGGAGAACCCTGACCTGGTGATCCTGGACGTGGCCCTGCGAGGCCTGGACGGCTTTCAGGTCTGCGCCAAGTTGAAGTCCCGGGAAAAACACTGGGGCCTGCCGGTAGTCCTGATGAGCTCCCATCACGATGCTGCCGAAAGGATCAAGGGCATCGAGGCAGGCGCCAACGACTTCTGGCGCCGGCCATTGCACCGGGCGGATCTGCTGGCCCGGGCCAAGGCGCTGCTGCGGGCGGCTCATTCCAGATACAACGCGAGTTCGGTGCAACATGCCATCGTGGCCCTGGCCAAGGCTGTCGAAGCCAGGGACCCTTATACCAAGGGACACACCGAGCGCGTTGCTGAGCTGGCGGTGAAACTGGGCTCAGCCATCGGCCTAGATGAGGAAGCCCTGGGTTTCTTGAGGCAAGGCGCGCTGCTCCACGACGTAGGCAAGGTCGGCATCAGGGATTCCATTCTGCTCAAGATCGGCCCGCTGGACGAGCAGGAGAAGGCCGCGATTCAAGGGCATTCCGAGATCGGAGAGAACATCTGCCAGCCGCTCCGGTCCAAGGTGATTCTGGAAATCGTGCGGTCACATCATGAGCGGTACGATGGCACAGGTTACCCGGATGGGTTGGGTGGTGAGGCGATACCATTGGCGGCGCGCATCATGGCTATTGCCGATGCCTATGACGCCATGACCAGCAACCGACCGTACCACGTGAGCTGCAGCCGCGTGAAGGCGCTGCAGATCATAGCCGGAGAGTCGGGCAAGCATTTCGATCCGCATTTGGCCGCCATGTTTCTTAGTCTGATGAGGTCCTCAACCCCCTCTCGAAGAAGACAGGCAGATAATCCGGCTCGCGAGCAACCTCCGTTGCTGCCCCTGGACCTCCCCGGAGACCAGCAACCGTATTAGAGCAACGAAACCGAGACGCCACGTGCGACCCCTTTTCGGCATCGAGGCGGATTCCCGCTAAACTCACAGGATTATCCTCAAATTCCCTTTAGAGTCCCTCTTTCCCGTATGCGTCCAACGAATCGGAAGGGGCATAGGGGGATGCCCCCGTTTCGTGGGAACCTGGGGCGCCTCCCAAGAATAGCGATTTGATTTGTAGATCGGGTTTCCTGACCCGACTGTCGCGGGCGGGCAGATTGGTCCCGACCATGTCGGGATGCCCTACGTAGGGCATCCGCTGATTTCGGGTCTCCTCGCTGTTCTTGTCGAATGGGGTGGTTTCCTATACAATACAAAGTGGCGCCTCATGCTGTATGAGACTCCTGGCCTAACTTGATTGGATGAGGTCAACTGAATGGCTGGATTGAGCGAGCTTGCCGGGGTCTTCCCCGAGGGGTCTCAGGCCAGTTCGCTGGGGCGTCTGGTCCTCGGCGGATGCGATACGATAGACCTGGCGGCCAGGTTTGGCACGCCGCTCTATGTCTTCGATGAAACTACGCTGCACCATCGGTGTACGGAGTTCCTGGGCGAGTTCTCCCGGCTTTATCCCGCGGTCTCGGTAGCCTATGCCAGCAAGGCGTTCATCAACAAGGCCCTGGCCGTAGTCATCAAAGAAGAAGGCCTGTCCCTGGACGTGGTCTCGGGTGGAGAGATGGCCATCGCCCGCGCGGTGGGCTTTCCTCCGGAGAAGGTCTATTTCCACGGGAACAACAAGTCCAGGGAAGAGCTGGATATGGCGCTGGAGTGGGGCGTGGGCAGGGTGGTGGCGGACAACTTCCATGAGCTTTCTCTGCTGGAGGCTGCGGCCGGCGAAAAGGGAAAGACGGCAAAGATACTGCTGCGCCTGTCTCCCGGTGTGGATGCCCATGCTCACGCCCACACCACCACCGGGATTCTGGACAGCAAGTTCGGTTTTCCCATAGCTACGGGCCAGGCGGAGGAAGCCATTAGAGTCGCTCTGTCGTCTCCTCATCTGCGTCTGGTGGGGCTGCACTGCCACCTGGGGTCTCCCGTGCTTGAACTGGGGGCATACTCCAAGGCTATCGAAGTCATGATCGGCTTCGCCGCTGAGATGAAGGCGAGGCACGGCTTTGAGCTCTTGGAGTTCAGTCCGGGTGGCGGATTCCCTGTTCAGTATCTTCGCAATGAGGCACAGCCATCCGTGTCTCAATATGCCGGTGTTATCGTGGCAGCCTTGAAGGAGCAATGCCGGAGACATGGAATGCCTGCGCCGAAGCTGACTGTGGAGCCGGGCAGGGCCATTGTGGGACGCGCCGGAGTCGCATTATATAGAGTGGGCGCCAGCAAGAGCATACCAGGCATTCGCCGGTATGTCTCGGTGGACGGCGGCATGGCGGACAACATCCGCCCGGCCATCTACGGCTCCAGGTATGAGGCAGTAGTTGCCAACAAGCTGGGCGCAACCGAGGCGGAGAAGGTCACCATAGCGGGACGTTTTTGTGAGTCCGGCGACATACTGGTCCGGGATATCGCTCTGCCCGTTGTGGAGGCTGGAGATATCATCGCCATTCCAGCGTCCGGGGCATACTGTCTGGCCATGGCCAGCAACTACAATGCATCGCTCAAGCCGGCCATCGTGATGGTCAAGGACGGCACTGCCCGCCTGGTGCGTAAGCGGGAGACCTACGAAGACCTGATGAAGAACGATGTTGTTTGACCTTGTGGGGGAATAGCCTGGAGTGTGGGAAGTATTCGGCCACGAGAAGGCGCTGAAGGCACTGACTACCGGTCTGGAGCAAGGCCGGCTGGCCCATGCTTACCTGTTCGCCGGGCCGGCCCATGTGGGCAAGATGACCCTGGCGGTTAACCTGGCGCAGGCGGTCAACTGCCGGGAAGCCGAGCGACCCTGCGGGGAATGCAATGCATGCCGTCGTATCAAGGGGGGTAAGCACACGGACGTCCAGGTCGTCAGCCGTCTGGCAGACGAGGGCGGGCGGACGAAAGCGGACATAAGCATCGACCAGGTCCGAGAATTCGAACGACAGGCCAATCTGAAAGCCTACGAGGGACAGTGCCGCGTATTCATCATTGAAGACGCCGAGAAGATGACCACCGAGGCGGCCAACTGCCTGCTCAAGACGCTCGAGGAGCCTCCTCCGCAGGTACTTCTTTTGCTGCTGACCTCCAAAGAGAGACAGCTACTGCCCACCATCGTTTCTCGCTGCCGGAGAATAGAGATGAAGCCTCTGCCCGTCTCGGCGGTGGAACAGGCGCTGCAGGAACGCTGGCAGGCGCCGCCGGACAAGGCGAGGGTATTGGCGCGGCTGTCTGCAGGCAGGTTGGGTTGGGCCATGACCGCGCACCTCGATAACAAGGTGCTGGAGGAGCGCAGTCACCGGCTGGCCCGTTTCATCGAGGTGGCGTCGGCTCCCCGCAGTCAACGGTTGGCGTATGCCGCCGAGCTTGCCGCTCAGTTCGGTCGCGGCGCAGACTCTGTCGACGAGACGTTGGAGCTGTGGTGCGGCTGGTGGCGGGACCTGCTCCTGGTGAAGGGGGGAGGTCAGCGCCTCATCGCTAATGTGAATCTTGAGCCGTCGGTAAATGACGAGGCGGCGCAATCCGAGCTGGCAACCATCAGGAGGTTCCTGCAGAGCCTCGATGACGCCGGCAGGCAGTTGGAGCGCAGGGCCAACCCGTTGCTGGTGCTGGAGGTCCTCATGCTGAGTCTGCCTCACAGATCGAAGGAAAGGGAGGTGGAGGCCTCGCCGGCGTAGAGCCGTCTTCAGGCCTTCCCGAACATATGCCAGATATAGTGGGAGTGCGTTTCAAACGGGCAAGCCCGGTGTACTATTTCGATCCGGCCGGCCTGGCCCTGGAGCTCAACGACAGTGTCATTGTGGAGACTTCCAAGGGGCTGGCTGTG
>JAUSJJ010000164.1 GCA_030647705.1 Dehalococcoidia bacterium | reverse complement strand
CCCTGGGGCGTCTGGGGGACGCTGTGGCGCTTCTGGCCGGTGCTCATCATATTGATCGGGGTGAACATAATCTGGGGCCGCAGCCATCCCTGGCTTGTCACCGGCCTAACGCTGCTGTCCATTGTCGTGGTGTTGGGCATCGGGATCGCCATGTCCGCAATGCAGGGTGGTACGCTGACCACCAATACAAGCATCAGCGAGCCTCGCGGAGACCTGTCCAGGGTCGAGGTGGAGATCGATTTCGGCGCCGGAAACCTGGCGCTGGACAGCCTGGTGAACAACCGGGGCAACCTGGTGGAGGGCGATGCAGAGCACACGGGTTGGGGGCGGGATGGCGGCATCGTCAAGGAGATTGAACGCCGGAGCGGCGTGGGCATCCTCAAGCTGTCCCAGGAAAGCGCCACATGGTTCTTCAGCGGCGGAGATAGAAGCGATACCTGGCACATTCACCTCAGCCCCGACATACCTATGGAGCTCACCCTGAAGACGGGCGCCAGCGACTCCGAGATAGACCTGAGCAAGTTGAAGGTGACCAAGCTGAACATTCAGACAGGGATGAGCCAATTGTCCCTTACGCTGCCCGAGGCGGCAGGTCGCACGACTATTGCGGCGATCAAAGCGGGTGCAGCGGACGTGAAGATTACTGTGCCGCAGAACGTGGCAGCCCGCATCATCGCGCAAACTGGCCTTAGCTCTACCAATATCGACGAGAAGCGTTTCCCTCGCACAGGCGCTTACTACCAGTCACCCAACTACGAGGACGCCACCAATCGGGTAGACCTGCAAGTCGAAGGCGGCGTGGCGAACCTGCGCATAAGGTAGGCGGGCGCTCAGCCATTCCCGAGGGAGTACAGATAGGGCGTCCCGGCAAACCGGGACGCCCTATGATTTGTGGATGGGAGAAGGGTTCTGTGGCTACTCGCCAGGCCTTTTCATGTCGAAGAGGTCGCTAATACGGCAGTAGGAGTCTCCGGCAAGCCTGCCGATGGGCCTCATCTTCTTGAAGTCTATCCTGCCATTCTGGTAGAACTCATCCTTGATGTGAAAGCGGACGACCTCTCCGATGACGAAGCTGGAGGTGGGCACGCGCCCGAACTCCAGCACCCTGTCCAGCCTGCACTCCATGTTGACTGGAGACTCGGCGAGCCGTGGCGACTTGACCATGTCGCTCTCCAGCGGCGTCAGTTTGGCTTCCTGGAACTCGTCGATGCCGAGGGGATAGTCGGCCGCGGTGATGTTCATGCGCTCGGTCAGCTCCTCCGTGACCACGTTGACCACGAAGTCCCCGGTAAGCTCTATGTTTCTAACGGTGTCCTTCTTCTGGCCATCGCGCCGGGCGATGGATATGCCCAGCATCGCCGGCTTGGAGCAGAGAATGGTATAGAAGCTGAAGGGCGCCAGGTTGAACACGCCGTCAGGCGACACCGTGGACACGAAGGCAATAGGCCGGGGCAGCACCGTCCCGGACAGCAGCCGGTACAGGTCATAGAGGCTCAGGTTCTCAGAGTCTAGGATCATCTTGGCTCAAACCTCCGCTTCATTATTGGCCGCACGTCAACTGCTTCCTGTTGAGAGAGCCGGAATGCTGCAATGATAGCACATCGGGCCCCTGTCCTGTAAATGAAAGAAGCCGGCGCCACGAAGGATGAAAACAGAGAGTCCGGTCCCGACAAGTCGGGGTTGGCAAACGAAGTCTTGCTCCGCGGCAAGGAGCGAATCACGGACGATGATCAGATTGACTGCAGGAGCGACGCCTCACTGCCCGGGAGCGGAGCGGCCTGGGCGAACGGGCAGCGGCTCAGCCTTTATCCTGTTCAATATCTCGCGGGCGACGGCCACACCGGAGGCCGAAGCCTGGATCAGGCCACGGGTGACTCCGGCGCCATCGCCGGTGGCGAACATGTTCGCCACCTGGGTCTCCAGCGCGTTCGTCAGCTCTAGGCGCGAGGAGTAGAATTTGACCTCCACTCCATAGAGCAGGGTATGCCTGGAGGCGACGCCCGGCGCCAGCTTGTCCAACGCCTCCAGCATCTCCATTATGCCCTTGAGATAGCGGTACGGCAACACGAAGCTGAGGTCGCCGGGTGTGGCGCTTTGCAGGGTTGGCCGCACCATGCTGTGACGGATGCGGTCCGGTGTGGAGCGCCGCCCGTTCAGGAGGTCGCCCAGGCGTTGCACGATGACGCCGCCGCTCAGGATGTTGGCCAGGCGTGCTATGTACTTGCCGTACGCGATGGGCTCGCGGAAAGGCTCGGTGAAGGTCGTGCTCACCAGCAGCGCGAAGTTGGTGTTGGGGGTCTTGCGATTGTGGTAGCTGTGTCCGTTGACCGTGGTCACCGGGTCGCTGCCTCCGGTGGACTCCATGGTCACTTCCCCTGCCGGGCACATGCAGAACGTCCTGATGCGGTCATCGAAAGTCTTGGAGTAGAACTCTAACTTGGACTCGTAGAGCGCGTCGGTCAGCTCTTTCAGCACCGGCGCCGGCACTTCCACACGCACGCCGACGTCGACCGGGTTCTGGTGCAGGGTCAGCCCCAGCCTGCCGGACTCCTTGGCCAGCCAGTCGGCGCCCTCCCTGCCCGGAGCGATGACCAGATAACGGCAGCCTATTTCCCGGCCATCATCGGTGCGAATACCCTTGACCTTGCCGTCCTCAACCAGTATTGATGCTGCCGCCTCCCCTGTCACCATATCGACTCGCGGGGCCAGGTAATCGTGCATGCCCTGGAGCACCTGGAGGCACTTCTCTGTGCCTACGTGACGCACCCTCATCGGCATCAGCCGGAGGTCGGCACGAGTGGCCTTCTCCACCAGTTGGGCCACTCCCTCGCCCGTGCCGTGCACCACGTTCGGGGCGCCGAACTTCAGATACAGGCTGTCGGCGTAGTCGATGAGCCGGGACGTCACTTCGTTGCCAAGGTACTCAGTGAGATTGCCGCCAACATCAGGAGACAGCGTAAGCTTGCCATCGCTGAAGGCGCCGGCTCCGCCCCAGCCGCTGACCAGGTCGCAGGGATGGCAACTGGGGCACGTGATATCTTTGCCGATGATGGGGCATCTCCGGCGGCCGATGTCCTTGCCTTTGTCCAAAAGCAATACTCGTGCCTGGGTGTTCTCGGAAAGCTCGAGGGCGGTGAAGATACCTGCGGGCCCGCCGCCCACAATAACTACGTCGTATTCTTTATGCATGTTCCTCAATGGCGATTCTACGATAAAGCCAGATTCGTGTCAAACACAAGCACCCGTGCCGTCCACCCCCCCCGAACGCCTCCGGTTTCCCCTCTCCTCCCTCCCCGGCAAGCTGCTTTGGGCGGGTGGGTGGGAAAGGAAGAGGTGTCTCCGTCTCCGAGGTGGAGGGGCCGAAAACCGTGGCTGCGCCCTGTGCCCGACCAAATTTGACATATCCGCTCCTACGCCTTATGATATTAACAGTGCATTCACAAGTGCACCCGGTTCCAAGTTCCGGTTTCGCCCAGACCTGCCAAGTTGTCGCAAACCC
>JAUSJJ010000153.1 GCA_030647705.1 Dehalococcoidia bacterium | reverse complement strand
AGTGCTTGGAGCCCGGGACCAAGCTTCAAGAACTCGACGCTGTTCACCAGATATGGCCAACGGATCGACTGCATTCCACATGCCAACTATCTTGAACCATCAGTGACTCATTGTCAAGTCATTTGCGAAACAGTAGACTAGTACAACTATTTGGGGGACACGAAGCCTATGCCGACGAATACTCCCAGTCAGCCGGGCACCGCAAAACAATGGTCCAGCCCGCCGCCGATGGCCATCGACAAGAACAAGAGCTACACGGCAACTATAAAGACCAACTACGGGGACATCGTGGTGCAGCTCCTGCCGCAGGATGCGCCGATCACCGTCAATAACTTCGTCTTCCTGGCCAGACAGGCCTACTTTGACGGGGTGAAGTTCCACCGCGTGGTCAGAGACTTCGTCATTCAAAGCGGCGACCCGACCGGCACCGGCGCGGGAGGGCCCGGGTACAGGTTCAACGACGAGAAGGTAACCCGCGACTACCTGCCGGGGACGGTAGCCATGGCCAACGCCGGCGTTAACACCAACGGCAGCCAGTTCTTCATCTGCCTCACCGATCTCACCAGCAGACTGCCCAAGAACTATACCCTCTTCGGGCAGGTGAGTAGCGGCTTCGACGTGGTGCAGAAGATAGGAAACGTGCCCGTCGCCGCCAGAGGCGGAGAGGTCTCTTCCCCAACCGTCGATGTCCACATAGACACCGTTGTGATTCAGGAGGGATAAGCCAGACCGCCTATCTCTCCCCTCCACCCCCTGCTCCCAACCCGGATAGCCATGTCCAGCAAGGCCTCGTTGCGACCACTCGACCCTTCATGCCCGATTACGTAGCTCTGCGGATGCAAGACACGACCGCCATAGAGTAGACTGTGATTGTGGCTTGTCGTCCCGTTTCCCATAGCGCAGCAGCCCGTCCCCGGAGTAGGCTACTTTGCCTACTGCCTGGATACGGAGGGCAACACCTTCGGCATCATGCAGGACGATAAGTCTGTCAAATGAGGCGGCTGACCCAGAGAGAACGAACAGGCAGCCGGACGGGCAAAACGAGTCTTCAGGGCCAAAAGGCCCTCGCCAGCCGAACCCCCTTAGACACTTGCTTGACCGGTTTACGCTTCAGATTCGGACCGGTCAAAGGATTGCTGTGGCAACCTTGACGAAGACGGGCCTTGCAGAGGTATGAGCGCACTGACCAGGGCGCCGCTTCCGGGCCTCGACTCTATGGCGCAACCTGCCGCCCAGTAGCTCGGCATGTTCGAACATGCCCAATACTCCGAGCTTGCCGTTGGAGGCCAAGTCGGTGGGAGATAACGAAACATTGAATCCTACTCCGTTGTCCTCTATTTTCAGAGCTATCTGCCTCTCGGAGAAAATCACGGTAACGACTACCCGACTCGCACGGGAGTGGCGCTCCACGTTCCGCAGCGCCTCCTGAGCTATGCGGAAAATGCTTGTCCTTATCTCGGCGGGCAACTCTCGCTCCTGGCCCACCAACACGAGCCGGGTATCCACCACGGCCCTCTCCCGGAGGGCAGACAACTGCTGTTTGATCGAGACCACGGCCCCGAACTCGTCGAGCGCGGATGGCCTCAGGTCCCGGGCGAAAACGCGCAGGTCGCCGGCGATCTGCTCCACCGAGCTTCTGACGGCTAGGAGCCTGTCTGAGTAACACGAGCGCTTGGGCCAACAGAACAGGAAACTTCATTTCTGTTGCGAACAGTGCGCAATGCAGCACATATTGACCGCATGTGCCACTATTATGGGCGAAAAAACCTCGCCAAATATTACTCGGACAGGCTCCTAGAGGTGAAAGCCTCTGAAGTTATCAGTGAGGCGCCGTCCGTCAGGGGATAGGAAACGGACGAATGGGCGGTCGGTGGTATTCCACAGGAGATCAAGTGTGTCCCACTTCTTCAACAGGAGGAGGAGAACACGGTCAATGTGTTCCACTCCATTGGTTAGGAACACTATACCTAACTTGTGCTTGATGATCAGAGAATGCTCTTCGGGAACATGAAGCATTCTCTTGTTGTAACTAAACAGTAGCCAGTTGAGGTTGCCCAATAAGGGTAGCCATTCAGGGT
>JAUSJJ010000142.1 GCA_030647705.1 Dehalococcoidia bacterium | reverse complement strand
GGCGCCAGTCAGTCCGGTTGCCCCTGTAGTACCCGCTACCCCAGCAGCACCAGTTGCCCCTATATCTCCAATGGAACCTTGTATACCAGTGGCGCCAGTCGTGCCAGTAGCGCCAGTTGTGCCGATGACACCTTGTATACCAGTGGCACCAGTTGTGCCAGTAGCACCTGTTGTGCCGATGACACCTTGTATACCAGTGGCGCCAGTCGTGCCAGTAGCGCCAGTTGTGCCCGCTGCACCAGCAGTGCCGGTAGTGCCTTGTAGACCAGTGGCGCCTGTCAGACCGGTTGCACCGATATCACCAATGGAACCCTGTATTCCCGTTGTGCCCTGTGCTCCCGTAGCACCAATAGCCCCGGTTGCTCCAGCGCTACCAGCCACACCGCCAGGACCGGTAAGGCCAATTGCTCCGGCAGCCCCTATCGCTCCCGTCACACCAATAGCCCCACTAGCCCCAGTCGCACCCGCTGCCCCGGCAGTGCCGATGGTGCCCTGTAGGCCAGTTTCGCCAGTTAGTCCAGTCAGTCCGGTCAGTCCGGTCAGCCCAGTAGTGCCCGCTGCACCAGCTACGCCGGTGGCTCCGGTAAGACCTGTAATCCCGGTTGCCCCAATAGCGCCAGTCGCACCCACTGTGCCAGCAGTGCCCGTCGCGCCGGTGGTGCCTTGTGCTCCCGTAGCGCCAATGGCCCCGGTTGCGCCGATATTTCCAATGGAACCCTGTATTCCCGCGGTGCCAGTGGCGCCAATAGCCCCAGTCGCGCCCGCTGCACCAGCAGTGCCTATAGTGCCCTGTAGACCAGTGGCTCCTGTGAGGCCGGTTGCACCTGTCGTGCCCGATGCTCCAGCTACGCCAGTGGCTCCGGTAAGACCTGTTGTCCCGGTTGCCCCAGTCGCACCCGCTGCTCCAGTCGTGCCCGCCGCACCGACAGCGCCAGTGGTGCCCTGTAGGCCAGTGACGCCTGTCAAACCGGTCAGCCCAGTAGTGCCCGCTGCTCCAGCTACGCCAGTGGCTCCGGCAAGACCTGTAGTCCCTGTTGCCCCAATAGCGCCAGTCGCGCCCGCTGCACCAGCAGTACCCGTGGTGCCCTGTAGACCCGTGATGCCAGTCAGGCCAGTGGCGCCTGTCAGACCGGTTGCTCCGATATCTCCAATGGAACCTTGTATACCCGCGGTGCCAGTGGCGCCAATAGCGCCAGTCGTGCCCGCCGCACCGACATCACCAGTGGAACCCTGTATACCAGTGGCGCCAGTTAAGCCGGTGGAACCCTGTGCGCCTGTTAAGCCGGTGGCACCAGCAGTGCCCGTTGCACCGGTGGTGCCTTGTGCTCCTGTGGGTCCGGCGTCGTAGGTTCGTAGACCTCCGCTGCTGTTGGCGGTGACTTGTGCTCCCGTAGCGCCAATGACCCCGGTTGCTCCAGCACTATCCGTTGTGCCCACTACCCCGGCAATGCCGGTGGCTCCGTCAACGCCTGTAGCCCCGGTTGCTCCAGCACTACCCGCCACACCGGCAGGACCCGCAGGTCCAATTGCCCCGGTAGCGCCGGTAGGCCCCTGCTCGCCAGTGGAACCCTGTATACCAGTGGCGCCAGTGTCGCCCGTCGAGCCGATAGCCCCCTGCTCGCCACTGGGACCGGGTTCTTTTGTGTAGGTCCCTACAAGCAGGTAAAGTAGCACTAAAGATGCAGCCAGCGCCGCTAGAGATGACCAAATAGTTCGTCTCGATAACTTAACCATATTATTACCCCCCAATTAACCCATAACTGGGTAATCAACCCTTCACCTTAGATTATGGAGTGAAGGTCTGTTTACCCATAGAAACTCTTGGTACCAATAACCTTACCCGCTAATGCACTTTGAAACTGTGCGCGATCTCGTTGAAGGTGTGCGCCCAGTCTATGAATTCATCCGACTTCGCGGTTTGGATGAGCGACCAGGCGGTCGTGCCTTTCGCTACAACGACGAATACCTGAGTGAGCCCCTTATTCAGATACACCGCCTGGAGTCCGCTGTCGCTTCCCACCTGCGTCTGCCTCATACTGCTCAGGATGTAACCCTGCGCCTGGAGTTGCCGGTTCAAAGCATCGAAGTAAGCGTCTGTGGTCATGGCTTGCGGCAGGATCTCCCTCGTGACCCCCACATTTGCGATGCCCTCCGGGGACTTAAAGAAGGGAACGATCTGTTGTGTATCTTGCCGAACCCAGGTGGCCGGATAGGAGAGATCCACCCCCAACTCGTTGCTCTGGTAGGACTTGTAGACAAGTGTCGGAATTCTCGCCTTTAGCTCAGCGTTTTCCGTCTTCAACACCTCGTTGCTGGCTTTCGAAACGCACCCCGCAAGGCCCGCTACCAACAGGAGTACGAGACCCATGACGACAAGCGCCTTGCTGATGCGGGCCACCGACCCGCTCGAATCTCCCTGGAAAAACCGAGAACCTGATAGACTTTTCACCTTTCCGACCTCCTTTATGGATTCTTTAGCTCGCGGGTAATGTCAAGGGGTTTGTGTGAAATCTCCTTCGATTAAACTACGCAGGAAACAGCCTATATTCCCCCTACTATATTTTACTCTTCTCAGCTCGTTTCAGCAAAACAGGGATCTGTAAGTATAGAATTAAAGAGATACTTTAGGTCTTTAGCGTCATTTCTAAAATAAGGTGGCTGGCTTTAGACGCAAAGACTTACTTAACGGCTGGAATGGCTAAAATAGCCTGAGAACTGCTTTCAGCAGCCAGATTATTATGAGAATAACTGCGATAATAAGGGCCAGATGGATCAGCCATCCCAGAGCAACGTGAGTAATTAGACCCAGTATCCACAAAATCAAGAGAATAATGCCAATAATTAATAAGATGGACATGTTGCCTTCCTTTTATTTATTTTATTTATCAGCGCCACTCCACGTAGCCGCCGGGTAGCGCATGCGACCATATTGGAAAGTGAATGCTGCCCCCAGAATCATGATGAATGCCGAATAGTATATCCAGACGAGTAGGGCAATAATAGAGGCGATAGAACCATATATAAGTTGGTAATTAGCGAAGGTCTCAAGGTAGAAAACAAACGAAGTCCTGGCGATTTCAAAGAGGATAGCGGCCAGGAGCGCTCCTGGCCAAACATAACGCCAGTATGTCCTGGTGTTCGGAATGAGTTTATAGAGTAACAGGAAAACGGCCAATATCAGCAGGAATGCTACCAGCCTGCTACCCACGTCTACTATCATCAGTTTTGCTGCAGGTAAGTCAAATACTCCGCGCAAAATTGCAATGATGGCGCCCGCTACCAGGGAGAGAAGGAATAGAATACCCACACTTAATGCCATGCCCAGTTCTCTGACTTTGCTAATGAAGAAAGGGCGGTCCTGGCGAATATCCCAGGCGCGATTAATGGCCAGGTTTATCGCACTGAACAGCGCACTCGCGCCCCAAAAAAGGACAACTATGCTCAGCAAACCCATAGCGCCCCGTAGTTTTACAATACTCACAATATTTTGGTTCAAGATATCGGTGGCACCGGGAAAATTTTTACCGGCAAATCTCAGCAGTTCATCTTGCAGATTTACTGAAGGTAAGATAAAGCCAAAAAGAGCAATAAGTCCCAGTAGTAATGGAAATATGGATAAAATTGCATAATAAGCTACACCGGCAGCTCTTTGCAGGGCATCGTGATTGCTTGATCCCTCTGCGGTGCGGGATATCAATTGCACCGCAGGGATTTTTAGCAGACGGTATTTTATTCTCTGTAACCTGGTATTCAAGCGTTTTATTTGATTAATCATCACCCTGTCTCAATTTTTTTCCTGTCAATCACATTAATCAGTGTCTTTGAAGTTACGTGGAAATATTCGTCAGCGGCCTGGTGGACGGATAAAGCTAGCTAATGCCACCGTCACGCGGGCCATTCCGTCAAGTATTCTTAATATATTCATGATGGTCACTCAGCTTCTTTCTGCCGGGCGCTGAGCCGGAAATACTTCAAGAGCTCAATAACCGCGGCCGCTACCGGTACGGCGATAATTAATCCCACCAGACCGGCCAGATAAGCACCAACGACGATTACGAGGATGATAAAAATGGGATTCATCTTCATCATGGTACCCTGGATCCGGGGCACGAGCACGTTGTTCTCTATCTGCTCAATGATTACATAGCCAATAATAAGCCAGACGACTTTCGCGGGATCAGTGGCCAACGCAATAAGAACACCGGCAAGAATACTCAACAAGAAACCCAGATACGGGATGAAATCCATCCAGACTGCCCACACAGCCAGAGCCGGCATGAACTCGATTCTCAGAACGGTCAGCAGAATGAAAACCATAATACCTTTGATGGTGCTCATGATAATCTGCCCCCGAATATAACGTCCCATCACCCGCTCTAGAATACCGGTTATGTTCTTCACGTGATCACTCGCCCAGGAAGGCATGATTCCAAAAAAACCATCACGGAGATTGTCCCAGTCCTTCAGCATGAAGAATACTACTACGGGCAGGGCTAGAAACCCGAGAATCAGGCTTACGCTGGCTGCTGCCATAGAAAACCCCAGGCCAAGCCCGTTGCGCAATGCATTAACCACCATAACACTGCCATCTTTAATGGTCTGATCATATTGCTGCAGCATAGACGCCGGCACTTCAAGCCGGATTGCCGCCATCCAGCCCTGGATCCGCGCCATAATACCGGAAATTAACTGCGGTAGGTTCTGCCACAAGAGTGAGGCGGTACTGTTGACTATCGTAATCATGTAGAATACAATGCCGGCTATTAGCATGAGACCAATTAAATAGATGCCGATAATTATGGATATGCGTTTGGCTCCAGGATGCTTTTTACCACCGGGCAGACGCTTTTCCAGCCAGCGCATGATAGGCAACAAGAGGTAAGCGATGACAAGACCTATAAGGAAAGGTAGAACGACGCTAATGAATTTCCCGATAAGCCAGATGAATAGGAGAAGGCAGACGATAAAGGTTATAAGCTGCCAATGCTTTTTGATTGCCGAGCTGACTGAGGTCAAATTCCGCCTTTATCGCTATCATTCATATTAAGTGGCTCTGAGTTATTGGATACTGTTGGTTACACGTATATTCATGGCGATATCCATCTCACCAGGATAGATGGGAGTGGTAGGTGCCGTACCACCTACCATATCTGATTTAGCCTTACCAGAGCCACGTAATCTGCCGGGATTCAGTGGTCGCAGATACGGTTTTCTAGCCCTTTAGTGCATGGACTGCCGCCTGTCCCCTCCGGTTTGCCTCGGATACTGCCTCTTTAACCGTGTCAATAACTCCGCTGGTCTCTTCTGTGAGTGTGTCCGCGACTTTAGCGGCCTTATCCTTAATTTGCTGTCTGGTCTCCTTGCCCGACTGCGGTGCATATAGCAATGCGATAACTCCACCGATGACTGCTCCGGTGAGTAAGCCGAGGCCAAAACCTATAGCATGATCCTTATTCATTATTGTTTCCTCCTTAATTACTTTCTTTTTTGAATATTTTACTGATGCCCTTGAATCCCCCTCCGCGAATCCCTTGAATCACTGCCAGTATCGGAAGCAGTAGCTTGATCGGCTTCGGTGCATAGAGCAATGCGATAACGCCACCGATGACTGCTCCGGTGAATAAGCCGATGCCAAAACCATTAGCATGATCCTTATTCATTACTGCTTCCTCCTTAATTACTTTCCTTTTTAAACATTTTGCTGATGCCCTTGAATCCCCCGCTAATACCTTGAATCACTGCCAGTATCGGAAGCAGTGGCTTGATACACTCTTGCACCAGGCTAACGGTATCATAAGCAATTTTCGATGCCTCCTTAACCAGCACCAATATGGACTTTAGCGTACGATATAGACGGTAGACTAGTATTGCAGTAAATATGAGCACAGCCGTGGTCACAAAACACAGGATGGTTATACTCAAGTCACGGAACCATTCAATACTCATTGTTCGTCAACTCCTTGGTATGGTGTAGAGGCCAAGGTTCCAAGGGCCTGGCCTACTCGATGCTCCCCTTTTAGGGGACTGTTCCAACATGATAGACGTTACTTTCTGTTCATAATAGCCAATACCCCCCAAACAACGAGGAAAATACCAAGAACCCATCTTGCGGCTTGAAACCAGAACAAGACCAACATGCCAGCAACTATGGCAAGAATCCCGATGGCCACCCCACTACTAATGGATATGCTCTTTGTGTCCATAGAAACCTCCTGCAACCTTGTGATGGTCTACTGTGCGTTCTTATCCTCGACAACCGCGTTGGGTACATTCTCTTTGAGGGAGCTAATGCCCTTAACTGCGTCTTCCTTAGCCTTATAGCCTTGTCCCGAGTCCGCAATGATCTGTCCATTTGTATGGGTTAGTCGCCATCGGAACTCCCCTGCTTTGTCCTTGTATATTTCGAACTTTGCTGCCATGATGTTCCTTTCTTATTGAGTTTGCCTCATTCTACCCACTCCCTCGCCTGGGGGATATATATCCCCCAGGCCTGCTTTTCATGTCTTACGGGGCTTTTGTAACAGTATCACCAATTAAGGTAACTTGATCCGATTGTGCCCATAACCTGCCCGTTATGTTAGCCCCGGCCAGCACGTTTACTTGGCTCGTAGCGAAGATGTTGCCATGGACGATTTGGCCCGCTTCAATTATCGTTAGGCCACTCGTCACGAAATAGACGTTCTTAGCCTGTGCCTGATTATCCAGTATAATGGCGCCGCTTGGGGCTCCGATGGTAAGGGTGCCACCTATCACGAAAATGAAGACCGAATTCGGGTCGCCCTGTGCATCGAGATGCAGAGGCCCTGTTGTTAGCAGAACGTTGCTGGCGGTCTTATATACGCCCCTGGTGAGTGTCTGCCCGCCCAGTTGTGTTGGCATAACCTGAGTCGGTGCGCCCGGATTGGGGTCAGCCTTAAGGAATGTAAATGCGATGCCCATGTCAGTTCTGACCTGAGTTATCATTGCAGCAGTAGTTGTCCATGCCGCTCCAACAACTGGTGTTGCGGTGTGCAAAGGGTTTGGAAACGGCGCAGGATTAGCGTCATCGGGTGCATATGTCGTCCCATTTGTAAGCTCAACTTTGTCTCCTGCGGACCCAACTGTCGTAAATC
>JAUSJJ010000140.1 GCA_030647705.1 Dehalococcoidia bacterium | reverse complement strand
GGTGGACAAGCCCGGCACGCTGGTGCCGGAAGACGCCGACATCAGACTTGCGGAGAGGCCGCTCTACGTCAGCCGGGGCGGCATCAAGCTGGCCCACGCGCTCGATGCGTTCGGCATAGACGTCACCTCGCTGGCTGCGCTGGATATCGGAGCCTCGACCGGAGGCTTCACCGATTGCCTGTTGCAGCGAGGCGCCCGAAGGGTCTACGCCGTGGACGTGGGCTACGGCCAGATCGATTACCGGCTCAGGACTGACCCCAGGGTAGTGATGATGGAACGGCTCAACGCCCGTCACCCCTTCTCCCTGCCCGAGCCTGTAGACCTGGTCACCGTGGACGTGTCCTTCATATCCGTGGAGATGGTGCTGCCAAATGCAGCCGCCCTGCTCAAACCTGGAGGCGTCATCATCGTGCTGGTCAAGCCCCAGTTCGAGGCGGGCCGCGAGCAGGTGGGGAAGGGGGGCATCGTCAGAGACCCGCAGGTCCATGCCCAGGTGCTGGGACGTTTCATCTCCTGGGCCGTGGCGCAGGGACTGAGGTTCGGGGGCCTGGTGGCTTCGCCCATCGCCGGCGCCGAGGGCAACCGCGAGTTTCTGGCCCTGCTGAGGAAAGGAACAGAGTGAAGAAGGCCGGTTTCATATACAATCCGAAAGTCGCTGCAGCGGAGGCGCTGGCCAGAGACCTGTCCAAAGCCTCGAAATCGTTGGATACGGCCTGGGTCTGCTCCTCATGGGACGAGGAGAAAGCCAGGGCCGAGGTTCCCGGAAGCGAGTTGCTGGTCAGCGTCGGCGGAGACGGCACTATTCTGAGGACGGCGCGCATCGCTTTGCCCTGGCAGTCTCCCATCCTGGGAGTGAACATGGGCAAACTGGGATTCCTCACCGAAGTCTCCCCCAGCGAGGCCCTGAAGAGGATGCCCGCGTTCATCGCAGGCGAAGGCTGGGTCGAGGAGCGGGCCATGCTTCAAGCGGAGATGACTCGATCAGGACAGCCGACCTCCCTCCCGTTGTCCGCCCTGAACGATGTGGTGGTAGCCCGGGGAGCGAGCTGCAGGGTCATCCAGGTGAAGACATGGGTGGACGGAGAGTTCCTCGGCGCATACAAGGCCGACGGCCTCATCGTAGCGACGGCTACAGGCAGCACGGGCTATGCCCTGGCAGCCGGAGGCCCGATCCTCCAGCCCCAGGCCAAAGAGATGGTGCTCAAAGCGGTGGCGCCCCACCTGACGCTGAACACAGCGCTGGTGCTGCCCTCGACCTCAGTGATAGAGATGGAGCTGCAGAGCGACCTTGCGGCTGTGCTCAGCCTGGATGGCCAGGTGGAGCTGCCCCTGAAAAACGGCGACCGTGTCAAAGTGAGACGCAGCCAGTACGTGACCCGGTTCTTGCGGGCCAGGCCGCGGAACTACTTCTACGGCTGCCTGCAGCAGACTCTGGCACGGCCGAACGGCGCCGTGTAGGGCCACCGGGTAGGTGTCCGCCAGCACAACGTCACTGGGCGATAGGAGTCCAGAGGACGCAGTCCTTTGGCGGGGCACAGGGGGTGTCCCCCTGTTGTCTTCTCTTCCCCCTCTCCGCATGCAAAGAGGGGGCCAGGGGGTGAGGCATAACAGGAGAAACCATTGTGAAAGTCGAAAAAGCCAGAATCAGCGACGCCGCGCAGATGCACAAGCTGATAAACTACTTCGCAGGGAAAGGCCAGATGCTGGCCCGCCCGCTGAGCGAGCTCTACGAGAGCATCCGCGATTTCTCCGTGGCCCGCGAACGGAGCCTCGTGGTCGGCTGCGCCTCGCTTCACGTCAACTGGGAGGACCTGGCCGAAATCAAGTCGCTGGCAGTCGCCGAGAAGGTGCAGTCCAAGGGCATTGGCGGTAAGCTGGTCAAGGCCTGCATCGAAGAGGCGCGCGGCCTGGGTATCCCCACCGTTTTCTGCCTCACCTACCGGCCCGAGTTCTTCGAGAAGCTGGGATTCACCCGCGTGGACAGGATGTCCCTGCCGCGCAAGGTCTGGGTGGAGTGTTACCGCTGCGCCAAGTTCCCCGACTGCGACGAAACAGCCCTGGTCTACAAGGTCGAAGGCATCCCCACGGCCCAGTCAGAACAGCCCATGCAACCAGGGAGGAAGAGTTGATGGCCAAAGATAAGGTAATCAAGAGCGAGACGATCTACAAGGGAAGCATAGTGAACGTGCGCCTGGACACCTTCCAACAGCCCTCGGGGAAGCAGACCACGCGGGAGATCGTGGAGCACAGCGAGGTCATCGTGGCGGTGCCGCTTGACGCTCGCGGCAACGTTCTGATGGTGCGCCAGTTCCGTGAGGCAGTCGGCAAGTCACTGCTGGAGCTGCCGGCGGGAGGCATGGAGCCCGGAGAGACCCCCGAGGCCTGCGTCGAGCGCGAACTCCGCGAGGAGATCGGATATCTGCCGAAGAAGGTGGAGCGTCTGACCGGCTTCTACTCAGCGCCGGGCTACTGCACCGAGTACCTGCATCTTTTTCTGGCTTCCGAACTCGAACGCGCTCCGCTCACCGCGGAAGACACCGCAGGCATCGAAGTTGTCTGCGTTTCGTTTAAGGAGACGCTCAAGCTCATCGCTTCCGGCGAGATCTGCGACTCCAAGAGCATCGCCGGACTGCTCTTCTGCTCCGCGCTGGCAGTGTTCAAGGAGTGATATCCTCTCTCTCCCCCGGCGGGAGAGAGGAACTGTAGAAAGAGCGCTGGCCCTCAGGGCTACCGTGGCCCATTGGAGCGCGGGGCCTGGATTCCGGCTCACGGGCCGGAATGACGGTTTGGCTGGCCCCTTCCACAAACAGAAACGCCCGACTCACCCGTCTTACCGGCGAAAGCCGGTATCCAGGAGTCGTAAGGCGGGTGCAGCGCGGCGAAACCCACCTCCACTCATCCCCTGTGGTGGGTTCCATTTCATTCCACTCACCCTACGAGTCACTACCGGTCGATGAGAGGGAGCAGGCGTATTGACATTGGTGGCTATGTTGGCTATTATGACCATATACATAGCCATGACGGGAGGAACTTGATGCCTAGTACAGCTAACAGGACAAGATACTTTCTGGACTTAGAACCAGAATTGCGTAACCGTCTAAAGGCCGTCGCGGCTTTGCAGGGCAAGACCATGAAGGAATGGCTGACCGAGGCCATAATTGCCAAGCTGGAGGACGAGATTGACGCAAAGGAGGGGCTGGCAGCCCTGGCTGACACCCAAGGCACGCTTTCGCTGGAAGCCTACCTGGAATCGCGCAAACGCAGGGAAAAACGTTCTGCGTGATGTACAGGATCGAACTGAGGCGGAAAGCTCAGCGTTCTCTGGATAGACTACCTAAACGTGATTTTGTAGCAGTTGTGGACGCGGTAAAGGGCGCTTCGTGAAACATGGACAAAACACTTAAACAAGCAGAGGGAGCTCAATTCGTGCAGTGGTTCGGTCCGCTGCTTGACGCATTGCGTGCTTTGGGTGGGTCCGGAACACCAGATGAAGTCGTGGACAAGATTGCGGATACGCTAGAGTTGCCTGATGAACAGCTTAATGAGGTAACACCATCAGGCGAATTGCGCTTTAGGAACCAAGTCGCATGGGGTAGGTTCTATCTTGTGCGTGAGGGCCTACTCGATTCATCGCGAAGGGGAGTATGGAGCATCACCGATAAAGGCCGTTCTGCCTCTTTGTCACCAGAAGATTCACGGGCGATATTTTTGAAATGGGTAAGAATATTTTCCGAAGAGCGAAAAAGGAAGAAAGGTGTGTCTGAGCCACCCGAAGAACAGGTTGGCGAGGGTACTGGAGCGCCTTCCCGCAACTATCGCGAGAGAGTTCTAGAAATCTTCCGATCCTTGCCGCCCGACGGCTTCGAGCGTTTGTCGCAAAGACTGCTTCGTGAATCTGGTTTCACCCAAGTTACCGTTACTGGGCGAAGTGGAGATGGTGGCATTGACGGCTACGGCACTCTCCAAGTTAATCCACTTGTGAGTTTCCGAGTCCTCTTTCAGTGCAAGAAGTATGAAAAGGCGGTTTCTCCGTCCCACATTCGCGATTTCCGGGGAGCAATGACGGGTCGGGCGGACAAAGGAATTATCATCACAACCGGGACATTTACCGCCGAAGCGAGACGCGAAGCATCACGTGATGGTGCACCGCCGCTTGAACTAATTGATGGGGAGAAATTAATAGACCTGCTTCAGGAACTCGAACTCGGGCTAACACCTGTTAAGACATTTGAGGTTGAAGAGAAGTTTTTCAGCGAATTCGGTTTATCAAGCGAGACTAACAACTTGCGCAAGCCGACGCCAAAAGGCAGCGTGGCTTAACTCATTCGGTAGCCCTATTTCGTCCCCACCCCGTACTTCGCCTTGCCTTCCTGGTAGAGGTCTCCGCCATAGATGTCGTTGATGACGATAAGGGGCAGGTCTTCCACTTCCAGCATGCGGATGGCCTCCGCGCCCAGCTCTTCGTAGGCCACCACCTCGGCCTTCTTGATGGACTGCGCGATGAGCGCCCCCGCCCCTCCGATGGCTGCGAAATAGACCCCGCCGTACTTCTTTATAGCTTCTTTGACCTCGGCGGAGCGGCCGCCCTTGCCGATCATCCCCCGTAACCCCGCGGCAAGCAGTCGGGGCGTGTAGACGTCCATGCGACCGCTGGTTGTAGGGCCGGCGGAACCGATAACGTTGCCCGGCCGGGCCGGAGACGGCCCCATGTAGTAGATGGTCTGGCCCTTGATATCGAAAGGCAGCTTCTGGCCCTTGTCCAGGGCTTCCACCAGGCGTTTGTGCGCCGCATCCCGCGCCGCGTATATCGTGCCGCTGAGCACGACCTGGTCGCCGGAACGAAAGGCCTTCACGACGTCCTCGGCAAGCGGAGAAGTGATCTTTCTCATGACGCCCCTCCTGCTGTTCTGTCCCAAAGGCTTCTCGCAGCAGTCAACTTCGATAAAGTCATTGGCACGAAAGATGGCTTTGGGTTGCCTCACCCTCTCGTTCTCCCTCTCCTGGCAGGAGAGGGAGATGGAAAAGAGACAGGGGGACACCCCCTGTACCCACGCCAAAGGGCTGACGCCCTCTGGACTCCCATAGAACGCGCCACCCCGTTCCCCATGCCCCGGGCTTCAGCCTGGGGTATGGAAAGTTACGTAGGTCGGGTTTCCTAACCCGACCGTCGGGAGTGGGCAGGTTCGGAAACCTGCCCTACGGTGTCTGCAAGGGCCTGGATTCCGGCTCGCGGGCCGGAAAGATGGTTTGGCGGGCGGCCCTCCTACCAGAACTTGAGCCTTCGGGTAAGGGTCTTTTTCTTCAGCTCCTGGATCGAGTAGGTGCAGTTGATCTTCTTGGGGCAGGCCTCGACGCAGTTGAAGATGGTGTGACACCGCCACACGCCCTCTTCCCCGCTGACGATGGCCAGACGCTCGTCGTAGGCTTTGTCGCGGGAATCGGCCACGAAACGGTAGGCTTTGGTGAGCGCCGCCGGCCCGAGGTAGCTCTTGTTCGTCCAGACGCTGGGACAGGAGGAATAGCAGCAGCCGCAGAGGATGCAGTCTATGGCCTCATCGATCTTCTTGCGCTGGTCGATGCTCTGCTGGAACTCCTTCTCCGGCGGCCTTTCCTCGCCTAGGAGGTAGGGCATAACCTTCTCATACTTGTCGAAGAAGGGCGCCATGTCCACCGCCAGGTCCTTGATGATGGGCAGGTGCGGCAAAGGGTTCACCGAAACCGGCCCTGCGCCCAGGTTAGCTAACTGGGTCTGGCAGGCCAGGCGGTACGACCCGTTGATGTACATGGCGCAGGAGCCGCAGATGGCGCCCCGGCAACTGTAACGGAAGGCCAGCGAGCCGTCCTGGTCATCGAGCACCTGGAACAACGCGTCGAGGACGGTCATGCCGGACTTCGCCTGGACATGATAGGTATCGAAACGTGGCTTTTCGTCCTGGCCGGGCTGGAAGCGGAAAACCCTGAGCGTAGCGTCCGCTGAAGTAGCCATCAGTATTTCCTCTCTTCCGGTTTCCATTTGGTCAGGGTCACATTCCGGTGG
>JAUSJJ010000135.1 GCA_030647705.1 Dehalococcoidia bacterium | reverse complement strand
GGCCAGGAAAGGCGTATACCAGGGAGGCGCCCAGCCGGCAGCCAGCGTGCTCACGAAATCATACCGCCCGCCTTTGTGGGCCGTGCCCCTGGCCGCCCAGTCCTTGGCCGGCAACTGCCCGAACTCCAGCGTCCTCATCTCCAGATCCTCGGCCATCTGTCCCAGTATGGCGTCCGAGAGCACGACGACCGGCTGGCGGTACTTATCCGCCAGGTAGAACGCCATCTGAGCCATGTCGTAGCATTCCTGGACCGAGTAGGGACCCAGCACGATGAACTTGTGGTCTCCGTTGCCCCCACCCCTGGTCACCGAGTTGTAGTCCTGCTGAGCATGTCGGGTAGTTCCACCACCCGGCCCGCCCCGTTGCACCATTGCCACGATGAACGGCAACTCGGCCACTACCGAGTGCGACATGAACTCCTGCATCAGCGACCACCCCGGCCCGGACGTCGATGTCATGGCCCGCACGCCGCAGGCCGCTGCGCCATAGACCATGGCGATCGAAGAGCACTCCGCCTCCGACTGCACAAACTCGCCGCCGATTTTGGGCATCTCCCGTGCAAAGAACTCCGGAATGTCGTTCTGCGGAGTGATGGGGTAACCGAAGTAGTGACGGCACCCGGCAGCCAGGGCTCCTCTGGCAACAGCTTCGTTGCCGGTAACCACCAGCTTCTGCGGCGCTTTCGTGCTTTCATCAACAACAGTTGCGACTTTTCCCACCATTTCAAGCCTTCCTTAGCCCACTAGAGACAAACTGCACTTTATGCAGTAGCCTTTGTTTCCACGAACTTGTATACCTCGATGGCGAAGTCCGGGCACATCCAGGCGCAGACGGCGCAGGCATTGCATTTCTCCGGGTCGGAGAACACCGGCAGCGCCATGCCCAGGGAAGTGAACTTCTCCTTGGACAGGGTCAGACAGCCGCGATTGCAGAAGAGGACGCAGTAGCCACAGCCCTTGCACAGACTCTCGGTTATGGTTATTTCACCCTTTGCCATGTCTCAGACATCTCCTTGCGGCAAGTACTGCAAATGGGTTTCTTGCCGATCCTCGTATTGTACCTCACCCCTGCCGCTCTCCTGCAGAAGAGGGTTCAAGAGGACTGGGGGATACCCCCAGACCCCACTCAAGGGGCTTTGCCCCTTGAGAATCCCCGTTGCTCAACCACTCAGGCCGATCCCTAAGCCTTGGCGCCGGCCAGCTTCATCCCCTCACGCACTGCCTTCTTGTCCAACGCCAGCACCTCGGCGCGTTTGCCGCCAAGCAACTTGTCTATAGCGCCATCCACGGAATCGATTGCCACGGCGCCGGTCAATGCCACCCAGGCGCCCATGAGCACCATGTTAGCTACCTGCATGCTGCCCATCTTGGACGCAATATCGGTGGCTGGAATGTACACCGGCTTCACGCCCGCTTTGGTGACCTTGTTCGAAATGACCGAGCTATCCAATATCAGGATGCCGCCATTCGACATGCGTTGCTCATACGGGGCCATGAACTCCGGCGCCATCAGGATGCATGCCTGGGGACTGAACATGATCGGGGAGCTGATCTCCTGGTCGGACAGGACCAGCGTGCTTTCGCTGCTGCCACCCCTCACCACCGGCGCATAATTCCCCAGGCAGATGACATGTTCGTACTCAGCCATTCCGGCTTCGGTCAGAATGCGGCTCAGGAGTTGTACACCCCTGCCACCCAAACCCACCATCATTAGCTCGAACCGCCTGTTTCCGTTTGTCTTCATCTAAACAACCTCGTCTACTTGTTCTCGTAGAACGCCGGCATGGAGTAATCGATGGAATCGACATCCTTGAACACGCCTAACGGAAAGATGGGGATCAGTTTCTCCTCGACGAACCTCATCGCCTCGATAGGAGTCAGTCCCCAGTTGGGCGGACACGGGCTCAGGAACTCAACTATGGAGTAACCGACACCGGCCATCTGTTTTTCGAAGGCCCTTCTCAACGCTTCCTTGGCCCGCCGGAAGTTGGCCGGCGTGTTGATCGCCACGCGTGCCGAGTAGGCCACTCCGGGCATGGTCGCCGCCATCTCTGCGACATGCACCGTGAAGCCGGCAGTGCGCGGGTCTTTGCCATAGATGCTGGTGCTGCTGCGCATCCCGGCAGGGGTGGTCGGCGCCATCTGGCCGCCGGTGCTGCCGTAGCCTGCGTTGTTCAGGAATATCGTGGTAAAAGTCTCCGCCCTCAGCATGGCGTGCATCCAGCCACCCATGCCGATGGCCGCCAGGTCGCCATCGCCCTGCCAGTTGAAAACGACGGCCTTGGGATTCGCCCGCTTCACCCCCGTGGTCACGGCCTGTGCCCGGCCATGGGCCGCGTGCCCGTAATCGATATCGATGTACGTGCCTTCCGGTCCGGCGCATCCGCCCGGGGCAATCCCGATAGCGATATCCTCTATGCCCATCTCCTCGATGACCTCGCAGGTCACCCTGGTGATGATGCCATATCCACATCCGGGACAGTACCAGACCGGCGTCGCATTCTTCAGCCTGGGCCTGCCGGCTACCTTCGTCTTTGCCAACGTCGCCCCAGTCATCGTAGTGACTTGACCTCCTCCAGGATTCGCTCAGGGTAGATGACCCCGGCAGTGGTCGGCACGTGACGGCCCCAGTAGCCCAGGAAGTGCACCGGCACCTTGCCCAGGGTCATGTAACGCACGTCCTCCACCAGCCCTTCCGGCCCATCCTCGATCACCAGTACCTTCCCCGCTTTCACTGCCATGTCCCTCATCTGTTGCTCAGGGAAAGGCCACAGGGTAATCGGACGGAACAGGCCCAGCTTCAGACCTTCGGCCCGCCCCATCTCCACCGCGCGCTTGGCCATTCTGGCCGTGGAGCCGTAGGCTACCAGGAGCAGGTCGGCGTCATCGGTCAGGTATGAGTCATACCTGACCTCGTTCTCCTTGATCCGCTTGTACTTGGCCGCCAGCCTGTCGTAAAATGTGACCACCCCCTCCGAGAGGCACGGGGCGAAGAACCAGGCGCGTTTGCCATCCTTCTTCCCTTTCCCGACCAACGCCCAGGGCTTTTCGGGCAGCGGTCCGAAGTCGATCGTCCGCATGTTGACCGGCTCCTGCATCCGCGCCACCAGGAAGTCGGACACCACAATCACCAGGATACGGTGCTTCTCGGCCAGATAGAACGCCAGTTGCGTCAGATCGAAGACCTCCTGGGGGCCGGACGCAGCCAGCACGATCAGGCGATAGTTGCCGTGTCCGCTGGGCTTGGTCACCTGGAAGTAGTCCACCTGGCCTCCGGGCCCACCGCCGCCACACCCCGGGCCGACCCTCTGCACGTCCACTATCACTGCCGGGGCCTCGTGCTCCACGATCCAGGAGATGCCCTCCTGCATCAGACTGAAACCCGGCCCCGAGGTCGATGTCATTGCCCTGACGCCGGAGACGGCGGCGCCATGCAGGATGTAGATCGAGCCGCTTTCACTCTCGGTCTGAATGAAGACGCCGCCGTGCCTTGGCATCTCGCGAGACATGAACTCTGTGATCTCGTTCTGGGGCGTGATGGGGTAGCCAAAATAGTGCCGGCAACCGGCATAGAGGGCGCCCCAAGCAGCCGCCTCATTGCCATCGGTTAGCCTTACCTGTTCCTTGAGCTGCGCTTCCTGCAACTGTACTGCCAATGGAACGGACCTCCTCAGCAATAGAAGAGCTTCTTGGCTTGCGCCTTCAGCTCGCCGCGAAAATCGGGATGGGCAATCGCGATCAACTCTTCGGCCCTCTGCCTGATCGTCTTGCCGAAGAGCCTGGCCACCCCGTACTCTGTGACAACATGGTCGGCCAGGTACCTCGGTATGGTGACCAGAGAGCCCTCTTCCAGCATGGGCACAATCCGCGAGACGGCGCCGCCCAAAGCGGTCGAGGGCATGCAGTTAACGGAACGCCCATGTCCCGCAAGCACCGAACCTATGGAAAGCTCAGCCTGACCACCCATGCCGTTCATCAGCCTGGGGCCCAGCACCGATTCGGAGTTGATCTGGCCGGTCAGGTCGATAGAAAGAGAATTGTTGATAGCCACGAAGTTGTCCAGACTTATCAGCGTCTTCACGTCAAGCATGTAGTTGGTCTCATACGCCTCGAACAGGGGGTTGCCATTGATGTAGTCCATCTCATCTTCCCAAAGGCCCAGCCACGCGGAGACGACGGCCTTTCCCTTGTGCAAAGGCTTGTGCTTTCCGGTGATCACGCCCTTTTCCACCAGCTTGGCCAGGCCACGGGTAGCCATCTCGCCGTGATATCCCAGGTCGATCTTGTTATCGAAAGCGCCCAGCCGCACGGCCGAGCCGCTGGGGTTGCCGAAGCCGATGCATATGGTATCGCCATCGCGGACCAGATCGCTAAGATACGCGGCGATGGCCTTCTCCACC
>JAUSJJ010000128.1 GCA_030647705.1 Dehalococcoidia bacterium | reverse complement strand
CTTTGGATGTAGCCGGGCATATTGCGCATAACCTTTTCCATTTGCTGGCTGAGGGCGGCAGCGTCATCAATACCGGCGCGGCTTTCTTTGGCATAACACTTGAAAACGTTTCGCCCGCTTTACTTGATGACAAGACCATCCAGATACTGCAATATGGTCTGGTTGCGTTGGGCATCGTCGGTTCGCTTTACACAGCCTACCGTATCTCCCGAGGCAACTACCCAAAAAAGAAATGGACCACGCTGCTGCCTTACGGCATTTTGATCCTTTCTCTGGGTGTCATCAACATTGTCTTGTTCAGCCTGCCAATGGCGATGCGGATGTAGGACGCGGGGAAAATACCGGGAAAATGCACCGGTGATGACTTCCTGAAAACAGAACCATGTATGAAGAAGGGGGATTCTGAGAATCCCCCTTCTTCTTTTTCATACTGAATTCGTTTTCCATGTCGAACGGCTTGATGTGCCGTGGCATCAAGGGAGTGTCGCTAGATACCGCCAACTTGAGACGAGCCTTCGTCTTCAACACTTGTCCGAACGGACGCCATCGTTTCATATCCAGATGGCCGAACTCAGGAAAAGGAGCGCGTCAGACCCCATCAGCCTACTGTCTACTGTCATTCCCGCCCCGTAACAGAGCCTGTCCCGTACGAGCGACTCTGTCGCCATCCCGAAGAAATCGGGACTTGCTATGATGGGATACGGGACAGGCTCCGCCGGTATGACGGGGAGCAGACGCCATTAACACTGCTTCGGATACACCACGCTACCCCTTCTCCTTGACGCCCCCGGACAGCCCCTTCAGGCTCTCGTAGGCGCGCTTCACCTCTTCCACCGAGGTCTCGTCCTCCAGGGTGGTGAGATCGCCCAACTTCTGTTCCGAGGCCACCGCCTTGAGCACGCGCCGCATTATCTTGCCGCTCCTGGTCTTGGGCAGGGAGTCCACGAAATAGATTTCGTCCGGCGTGGCCACCGGCCCGATGACCCGGCGCAGGTGCTTCACCAGGCCGTCCTTCAGCGCAGGGGAAGCCGAAACGCCCTGCTTGAGGGTGACGAACAGGACGATGGCCTCCCCCTTCACCGGGTCAGGCTTGCCCGCCACCGCCGCCTCGGCGACATCCGGATAGGACACCACGGCATCCTCGACCTCCGCCGTCCCGATGCGGTGCCCCGCCACCTTGAGCACCTCATCTGCCCGACCCAGCAGCCAGAAGTAGCCGTCTTCGTCACGCATGGCGAAATCGCCGGTGTAGTATGAGCCGGGAAAGCGCGACCAGTAGGCCTCCTTGTAGCGGTCCGGAGCGCCGTAGATATCCACCAGCATTCCCGGCCAGGGCTTTCTGATGGTGAGATAGCCGGTCTGTCTCGGCAGCGTCTCCTTACCGTCAGAATCCACCACCGCGGCGTCGATGCCGGGGAGGGGGAATGTGGCCGAGCCCGGTTTGAGCGGTACCGGCTCGATTCCAGGCGTGGGAGAGATCATGATGCCGCCGGTCTCTGTCTGCCACCAGGTATCGACGATGGGGCATCTCTCCCCACCGATGTACTTGTAGTACCAGCGCCAGGCCTCGGGGTTTATGGGCTCGCCCACGCTGCCCAGCAGCTCCAGGCTGGACATATCATGTTTCTGAGGCCACTCCGGCCCGTACCGCATGAACAGGCGCACTGCGGTGGGCGACGTATAGAAGATGGTCACGCCGTACTTCTGCACGATGTCCCACCACCGGTGCACCGACGGATAATCAGGCGCCCCTTCGTAGAGGACGATGGCAGCGCCGTGAGAAAGCGGCGCGTATACTATGCAGCTGTGGCCGGTCACCCAGCCCACGTCGGCGGTACACCAGTACACCGAATCTTCTTTGATATCGAACACCCACTGGTACGCCGAGTGGTTGTACACCATGTAGCCGCCGGTGCCATGCACCACTCCCTTCGGCTTGCCGGTGGTCCCCGAGGTATAGAGTATGTACAGCGGATGCGCCGAATCCAACGCCTCCGGTTTCACTTTCGGCTGGGACTCCCCGTCGCCGAGCAGGTCGGAAAGCCAGAAGTCCCTGCCCTCTTTCATGGGCGCCTTCTGCCCCGTCCGCTTCACCACAATGACCTTTTCCACCGAAGGGCACATCTTGACCGCTTCGTCAGTTATCTCCTTCAGGGCGACCACTTTTCCCCGGCGATAGCCCCCATCGGCAGTGACAATGAGCTTGGTCCCTGTATCGTTCACCCTGTCGGCAATGGACTGCGCGCTGAATCCGGAGAAGATGACGGTGTGCGTGGCGCCTATTCTGGCGCAGGCAAGCATGAAAATGGGCAGCTCCGGCACCATAGGCAGGTAGAGAGCCACCCGGTCGCCCTTCTGCACCCCCAGCTTCTGCAGCACCGCGGCACAATGGTTGACCTCCCGGAACAACGTGGAATAGCTGAGCACCCGCGTCTCTCCGGCCTCGCCTTCCCAGTAAATGGCCACCTTGCTGCGGCGCCAGGTCTTCACGTGGCGGTCGACGCACTGATATGAGGCGTTCAGCTTGCCTCCCACAAACCAGTGCGCGTAGGGCGCGTCCCAGTCCAGGACGCGGTCCCAGGTCTTATACCAGTCCAGCTTGCGCGCCTGGTCCGACCAGAACCCCTGCGGGTCTTCCATCGACCGGCGGTGCATCTCCGCATAGCGCTTGGAGGGCCAGACGCGCACTCCTGTGTCCAGCGAGCCGGCCCCGTCCGGAGTGTCTGCAGACCCCGGTTGCTGCTTGTTGGACTCAACTTGTGCCATGAACGGCCTCCTGTGTGCCTAGATACCCTTGTATTCCCCTCCCCACCGGCGGGGAGGGGAAAGGGGAAAGGTTTTGCTCAGAAGATCACAAAAACTCGGCGACCAGGCTTTCAATCTCCATAGGATCGAGCTTGCGTTTGACCAGAGGTACCTCACCCAGCCCTGCAGTCAATTGTCTGAAGGTAGGCCGCTCTTTCCTGTAGACAAGCCCGATGGGTATCCGGTCTCCCCACTCGAGGGCTTTGGCAAAGGCGGCAGCCCGGTTCCCTGGGTCGTAGCCTTTGTCCTCCTCCAGCTTGTAGACCCGCTCCTTATACCAGGCATAGGTGTTCTTGTGATTGAACGAGACGCAGGGCTGCAGGATATCGATCAGGGCAAAGCCCGGGTGCTTGATGGCCATGCCCATCAACCGGGCCAGGTGGTCAATGTCCCCCGCGAAGCCGCGGGCCACGAAGCTGGCATCGGCGGCCACAGCCAGGGCGATCGGGTTCACGGGATCCGGGGCGCCCTCCGGAGTGGTCTTGGTGGGAACGCCGAGATCGCTGGTGGGTGAAGCCTGCCCCTTGGTCAGGCCGTATACCTGGTTGTCATGCACTAGATAGGTGATATCTATGTTGCGGCGCATAGAGTGGATGAAGTGATTGCCGCCCTCGCCATATCCGTCGCCGTCACCCCCGACGGCGATAACAGTTAGCTCAGGGTTCACTATCTTGGCCGCAGTGGCCGCGGGAAGCGATCTGCCGTGCAGCTCGTTCAGGACGTGGCTGTGGGTGAAGTGGGGCAGCTTGCCCGCCTGCCCGATGCCCGAGACCAAGAGCACCTGGTATGGCTCCAGGCCTGCCTCTACCAAAGCCCTTCTCAACGCTGCCAGTATGCCGAAGTTGCCGCAGCCCGGGCACCAGGCGATGGGCATAGCCTCAGCGTAGTCTTTCAATGTTGCCACTGTCACACCTCCATTGGGAATCCCGGGTGTAAGAGAAGCGTTCATCTTTCCCACCCACCCGCCCAGCTACGGGTTATCCGGAGGACACCCCCGGACCCCTGGCATCCCGA
>JAUSJJ010000118.1 GCA_030647705.1 Dehalococcoidia bacterium | reverse complement strand
CCGAGCGACTTCCTGGATTCCAGGTAACGGCGGATCACGACCGTCAGGCTCACTATGGTGATGCCCGACAGGCCCGCCATGAACACCACGAAGTGCAGCGTCGATTGTGTATCGAGGCTGCTGAGGATGTTCCACAGGGCGTGCAGCACGACCGCCAGGGCGAACGCGCTTGCCACCGCAAGGTTCAGCGTCGGGCGCTGGGCGCGCTCCCGTTCTCGCCAGAGGACGGCGCAAACGAAACCGGTCCAGGCGGCATGCCCTGCGGGGGACAGAAGGCCGCGGATCAGCAGGACCTGCAATAGGCTGCTGACGTCCCCCTGCGATTGCATCAGGGTGACCAACCCATAGCCCATCGTCTCCAGCGCCGCGAAGCCCATGCCCGCGGCGACCCCGAAAAGCAAGCCATCGGCTTCGTGACGATATCTCCAGGCCAAGTACATCCCGATCGGAAACAGGAGCTTCGCGCTCTCTTCGATCAGGGCGATGCCGAATAGCGCGGGGATGCTCAGGCTGCGCAACGTTGCGTATTCCAGAATGCCCGCGGTGGTCAGGCCTACTATGCCGCCGACAAAGAAGCAGCTCGTCAGCAGCGGCATAGAGATGTCCCGGTCCCGCACGTGCTCATAGAAGTAGGCGACGAAGGTAATGGGTACCACGAAGGCCCCGAGCAGCATGATGGTGGGCACGAAGTTGAGATTGCCTGTGACCAGTAGCGCCTGTTCGGTCACCGCGAACAGGAAAACCCCGCCGCCGAGCAGTTGCAGCCACCTTTGCTGGTAGAATCTCCGGTTCATGTTATCAAGCCTAGCGGAATACGAGTCCCCCTGTCAAACAGGGGCGTCCGGCGCCCCGTAACTCTTCCTTGGGTTTGTGTCCAACGGGCCGGTATAATGGCCTCTGTGACTAGCGCCGGTATTGCACCCCGGGTACTAGCTGCCTCCGGTCTGGGCCAGCAGGCTTAGAGCCTCCAGTAGTTGGGTGTCCCCGCTTTGTTCCAGTTGGGCCGCCGTCATTTCCTGCTCCGCATCCGGATGAAGGGGCTGCCGGTCTGCAGGCAGGGAAACGGCAACGTCTGGAACAAGCCCCTGGCGCCATATGGTGCGGCCGTTTGGCGTCAGCCACTCCTGTATGGCGAGCAGCAACGCCGAGCCGTCGCGCAGGTCAAACTCTCCAAGCACGGTGCCTGTGCCGAACGTGGTCTCACCGACGATCCTGGCGCGCAGAGCGTCCTGAAGCGCGCCGGCCACGATTTCCCCGGCGCTGGTCGTCTGGCTGGCGATTGCGCTGGTGGCTTTTGCCGCTGCCCTGGGGTTCTATCGCTGGGCCAGGACGTACGGCGCAGGTCGCCGGCGGCCACAGGAAGGAATACTGCTGAATCCCAAGCGCTAAGTCCTGGCCTGGAAGGTCGGAATCGGATTCCAGGGGTTAAACGCGGCCCCTTGGTGATTGGGCAGGTTCGGGGGCCTTTCTAACGGGCTTGCCCTTCTGCTACAATAGAGCAAAGCCGACGTAGCTCTCGGAACGCCCGATTCACGTCCAAGGGGGTGGCAAATGCCGTTGGCGCGAGCATCAACTTAAGGCCGTGGATTAGTCAGGGGCGCCGGCGCCCCGTCGGTGAAAAACAGCACAAAGACCGAACGGTCATTTTCAATCTGTCTCCAATCTGGGACAGGCTCCAGTGCGCTCCGTGCCTGAACCGGAGTCCCCCAGCCTTCCAATTTGGGAGATTCGGTGCTATAATGGTGCGTAGAATTGACTAGGTAGAATTAGGTAGAATTGACAGGGTCACTCAGTATGCAGATGGCCGGCGCCATTACTCCGGTAGCTTCAAGCGAGTTTCTGGATTACGTCGGCAAGCAGAGCGGGCAGCGCATCATGGACTGCTACCAGTGCGGCAAATGCAGCGCCGGATGCCCCACCGCTTATGACATGGACTTGACCCCCCGCCAGATGATCAGGGCGATTCAGTTGGGCCTCAAGGAAGAGGCGCTGAAGAGCTCCACCATCTGGATGTGTGTGTCCTGCCAGACTTGCTCCGTGCGTTGCCCCGTCCAGATAGACATCGCCAAGGCCATCGAGGCGGTGCGGTTGCTGGCTGTGGCCGAGAAGGCCCCTGCCGCAGAGAAGAACGTCAAGCTGTATCATCAGGTATTTCTGAAGTCAGTCGAATTCACAGGACGCCTCTATGAGATGGGACTTAGCGTGGCCTTCAACATGTTGAGCCGCCATCCGTTCACGGGCATGGATATCCTGCCCACCATGCTGAGGAAGGGCAAGCTTGCCCTGATGCCTGTGTTCAAGGGCACGGCTGAGGTAGAGGCGATATTCGCCAGGATCAAGCGTTAGGCGCTTGAGCACGAATGATGAGAGGGTAAGCTGGCCGGGTCCGGCTCTTTCCGGAGCGGCCGCAGGATAAGATCGGGTTCGCAATGGCACAGACTCCTTACGCTTATTTCCCGGGCTGTACTCTGCATGGCACCATGCTGGAGTACAACGCATCGGCGCGTCTGGTATGTGAGGCGGCCGGCGTGGATCTCAGGGAGCTCAAAGACTGGAACTGCTGCGGCGCGTGGTCGGCGCACACCACTGACTACATGCTGGGGCTGGCTTTGCCTGCCCGCAACCTGCAGAAGGCCGAGGCGATGCAGCTTCCCATGGTTGTCCCCTGCGCGGTGGGCTTCTCCCGGATGAAGCTGGCCATGCACGAAATGGAAAACCCTGCGGTGCTCAGCGCGGTCAACCAGGCCATCGATAAGCCGTTCAAGAACTCCGTGGTAGTGGAGCCTTTGCTCAAGGTGCTTGCCTCCGATAGCCTGGACCTGGAAGTGAAGAAGCCCCTGCAGGGACTCAAGGTCGCCTGCTATTACGGTTGCCTGCTGGTGCGGCCCCAGAAGATACTGAAGTTCGACGATGAGAACAACCCGCAGACCATGGACAAGTTGATGTCCAGACTGGGTGCGGAGCCGGTGGACTGGGACTTCAAGACCGAGTGCTGCGGCGCCGGGATGAGCATGCCCCGCCCCGATGTAGTGAACAGGCTTAGCTCGAAGATCCTGCTGGCGGCCAGGAGCATGGGCGCCGACTGCATCGCGGTGGCCTGCCCCATGTGCCATTTCAACCTCGATTTTCATCAGAGAGAGGTCGAAGCGGAGCGCAAAGAGAAGATTCAAATGCCCGCGCTGTATTTCACTCAACTGATGGGGCTGGCGCTGGGCTTTTCTGCAAAGAAGCTGATGCTGGACAAGCACCTGGTTGACCCGATGCCCATGCTCAAGAGTAAGGGGATGGCGGCTTAGATGGCGAGGATCGGCGTATTTGTCTGCCACTGCGGCAGCAACATAGCTGGTGTAGTTGACATAAACAGGACGGTGGAAGCCGCGCGGAAGATGCCGCAGGTGGTCTATGCCGCTGATGCCAAGTACACCTGCAGCGAGGCGGGGCAGTCGGCGATTCGGGATGCTATCAAGCAGCACCGCTTGAACCGGGTGGTGGTATCTGCCTGTTCGCCGCGCATGCACGAGAACACCTTCCGGCGCACCGTGGCTTCCGCCGGACTGAATCCCTATCTGATGGAGATAGCCAACATTCGGGAGCACTGCTCCTGGGTGCACGGCGACAATAAGGAGGCGGCCACCTCCAAGGCCATCGATCTCATCGGGATGGCGGTGGCCAAGGTGACCCGGGATGAGCCGCTGACGCCCAAGCGCGTCTCAATGACTCCCAGGGCGCTGGTCATAGGCGGGGGCATTACCGGCATCCAGGCGGCCCTGGATATCGCTAACGCCGGCCACGAGGTTGTCCTGGTGGAGCGGGAGCCCAGCATCGGCGGGCGCATGTCCCAGTTGGACAAAACCTTCCCCACGCTGGACTGCTCGGCCTGTATCCTGACGCCCAAGATGGTTGACTTGGCGCAGCATCCGAAAATCACCCTGTTGACCTCCGCCGAGGTCAAGTCGGTCAATGGCTTCGTGGGCAACTTCGAGGTCGAGATCAGGCAGAAGTCGCGCCTGGTTGACCACGTCAAGTGCACCGGATGCGGGACGTGTTGGCAGAAGTGTCCGGAGAACGTGAACTCCGAGTTCGATATGGGTATGGGCAAGCGCAAGTCTATCTACATCCCCTTTGCTCAGGCAGTCCCCAACAAGCCGGTCATCGATACGGCAAGTTGCCGCTATATCAAGTACCTGAAATGGGCTGAGACCAAGGAAGGCAAGAAGCCGCCGGAGTGCCGCATCTGCGAGAAGATCTGCCCCACCGGCGCCATAGACTGGGAGCAGCCGGAGCAGATACTGACCGAGAAGTTCGGCGCTATCGTGGTGGCTACTGGTTTCAAGACCTTCGATCACAGTGTCCTGGGTGAGTATGGCGGTGGCCGAATACCGGACGTCATCAGTGGCCTGCAACTGGAGCGGCTGATGAGCGCTTCGGGCCCGACCGGCGGTGAGGTGAAGCGGCCATCTGACGGCGCCCATCCCAAGACCGTGGTCATAGTGAGCTGCGTCGGCTCGCGTGACGACCGGATAGGGCGGCCTTACTGCAGTAAGATATGCTGCATGTATAATGCCAAGCACGCCATCATGCTCAAGGAGCACGACCCGGAGATACAGATATATATCTTCTACATCGACGTGAGGACCGGCGGCAAGGACTTCGAGGAGTTCTACCGGCGGTCACAGCAGGAAGCCGGCGCGCTCTGGATACGGGGCCGCGTATCCAAGATCCACCGGGAGGGCAAGAAGCTCATCGTGAGAGGCGAAGACTCGCTCATCGGGAGGCCTGTGGAGATTCCAGCCGACCTGGTGGTGCTGGCGACCGGCGTAGAGGCAAGCGATGGAGTGGTGGGCCTGGCGCAGACGCTGAATATCAGCCACGATAGCTACAACTTCCTGGTAGAGGCTCACCCCAAGCTGCGGCCTGTCGAGACGCACACCGACGGGGTGTTTGTGGCCGGCGCTGCGGTCGGCCCGCGTGACATACCGGAGTCTGTGGCGCATGGCGGCGCGGCTGCGGCCAAGGCCATCGGGCTGCTCAGCAAGGAAGAGTTGGCCACCGACCCGATGACCGCCATCGTAGACCCGGTGAAGTGCGTAAGTTGCTTCGCTTGCCACGAGGTCTGCCCCTTCGGCGCCCCGGAGAAGGAGACGCTCAGGGATGGACGCACGGTATCTGTCATCAACGAGAGCAAGTGCAAGGGTTGCGGGCTGTGCATTGTGGCCTGCCGTCCTGGCGCGATTAACCTGCGTGGGTTTACCAGCCAGCAGGTCCTGGCAGAGGTGACTTCCCTATGGCGGTAGTGTATCAGCCGAAGATAATCGGCTTTCTATGTAACTGGTGCAGCTACGCCGGCGCCGATATGGCGGGTACCAGCCGTACTACGTACCCCTCGAACGTTAGAGTGATTCGCGTGCCCTGCTCGGGGCGAGTGGACCCATTGTTCATCGTGAGGGCCTTCATGGAAGGCGCTGACGGCGTCTTGGTCTATGGGTGCCATCCTGGCGACTGCCACTACAACGAGGGCAACTACCACAGTCGGCGGCGCCTGGCCATGCTGCACCGGCTGCTGGAGTACATGGGCATAGAGAAAGAC
>JAUSJJ010000113.1 GCA_030647705.1 Dehalococcoidia bacterium | reverse complement strand
AATTTCATCCTTCCAGATCGTTTAACAACGATGTATTTGGGGAGTAAAGAGGGGTAAATGCCCCTCTTAAGAGATTTATTCCCCTTTCTCCTCGAGGAGAAGGGGGCCAGGGGGATGAGGGAAAGTCAAACTGGTGGGTTGCGCCGCTGCACCCACCTTACCGGCAAGCGGTATCTTTGAACAGCAAGGAGGTTCTATGAAGCGCTGGCTGCCCTGGGCCACAACGGCGGTGGTGGTGCTGCTGGAGTTCTTGTTGATGATCGTGGTCTTCGTGAATGTGGCGCCGCTGAAGCCGGCGGAGTTTCGCACCGACGCCGGCTATTCCAAGTTCATTACCGAGGCACACAGCACGTTCCTCGGAGTGGTGATCACGGAGTGGTTCTTCTTCTTGCTGACGGCGGGCGTGATCATCCCGGTCAGCGTCATCATCCTCATGGAGCTAGGCCGCTACCTGCTGGACAAGCGACATGGCGTCCACGGATAGCAGGCGACGAGAGGGGTTAGCACAATGACATCTGCTGTAAAAGGCGATTACGTTTACCGTTTCAGCCTGAACACCAGGATTCAGCACGCGGTACTGCTCGTCAGTTTCACATTGCTGGTGATGACAGGGTTGCCCATAGGCTTCCCCGAAGCTCCCACCGCCCAGTGGTGGATAGGCATCTGGGGTGGCAAGGACAACGCGCTTCTGGCCCACCAGGTGGGCGCCGTGATCATATCTCTGGTCTGCCTGTATCATCTGCTGTCCATCCTGTTCTTCATGTTGGTGTTGAAGAAGCCTTTCCCCTGGGACATGGCGCCCAAACTGAAAGACGCCAAGGACATCATGCAGTCCATGCTGCATGTGCTGGGGCTGGCCGAAGAGCCCAAGTACAACCGTTTTCAGTACGGCCAGAAGATAGACTACTGGTCCATCTTCTGGGGCATGCCGGTGATGGTGATCACGGGCTTCGTCATGTGGTTCCCGGACTTCGTGGCAGGCTTCCTGCCGCAGTCGGTCATTCCTATATCCGTCATCGCTCACCGGGACGAGGCCATCCTGGCATCTTCCTTCATCCTCATCGTCCACATGTATTACGGGCATCTGGCGCCGATAACCTTCCCCATCAACTGGGTGATGTTCTCCGGAAGGAAACTCAAGGCAGAATACAAGAACTGGTTCGGGCTGGAGTACGTCAAGCTGATGAAAGAGGCGGGCACTCCCGATGCTGAGGCCGAGGCCGCCAGCAAAGAGGTCAAGGTTGCTCGACCGGTGCCCCCGTTTGTGAAGCGCTTCCTGGAAGGGAAGCCCATTTTCGAGCCCAAGAAGAAGGACTCGGAGGCGAAAAAGGACTGATTTCTTCTGCTTGTTGCCCGGTCCAGCCGGGGTCGGGAGATAAGGAGGGCGGATGATATACCACCAGGTAATCGTAGTCGGGGGCGGCCTGGCCGGGCTACGCGCGGCGGTCGAGGCCAGCCAGACGGCCGATACCGCGGTGCTCTCCCTGGTCTACCCCATGCGGTCGCATTCCGGCGCCGCTCAAGGGGGCGTCAATGCCGCTCTGGCCAACGAAGAGGCGTGCAAGGATGATAACCCTGACAAGCATGCCTACGACACGGTCAAGGGCAGCGATTTTCTGGCAGACCAGGACGCCGTGCAGATAATGACCAGTGAGGCCCTTGTTCGTATCTATGAGATGGAGCACTGGGGCTGCCCGTTCAGCCGCACTGCGGAGGGCAAGATAGCCCAGCGTCCCTTCGGCGGAGCCGGCTATCCCCGCACTTGCTATGCTTCGGACAAGACCGGTCACGTCATGATGCATACGCTCTATGAGCAAAGCGTGGGCCGGCAGGTGAAGGTCTACTCGGAATGGGAGGCCCTGGCCGTGGCCGTGGACGAGGGAGTGTGCCGGGGGGTAGTTGCCATCCACATCCCTACCGGCAAGATCGAGACCTTCGGCGCTCAGGCCGTGGTCTTCGCCACCGGAGGGATCGGCAGGATCTACGGCAACTCCACCAATGCGCTGATCGCAACCGGCTTCGGCATGGCCATCGCCTACGAGGCGGGCATCCCGCTCAAGGATATGGAATTCGTCCAGTTCCACCCCACCACACTCTACGGCTCCAACATCCTGATGACTGAGGGCGCCAGAGGAGAGGGTGGGTATCTCACCAACAACAAGGGCGAACGTTTTATGAAGAACTACGCCGCTTCGGTCATGGAGCTGGCGCCTCGCGATATCGTGTCGCGTTCCATCCAGACCGAGATCGCCCAGGGGCGAGGCTTCGAGAATGCCTACGTCCACCTGGACCTGATGCACCTGGGCCGCGAGAAGATACTGGAACGATTGCCCGGCATCCGGGATATCAGCATGGACTTCGCCGGCGTAGACCCGATCGACAAACCTATTCCGGTGCAGCCGGGGCAACACTACTCGATGGGCGGAATAGACTGCAACGCGGACGGCCAGACCCCCGTCAAGGGCTTCTTCGCCGCCGGCGAATGCGCCTGCGTCAGCGTCCACGGGGCCAATCGGCTGGGTGGGAACTCGCTGCTGGAGACCATCGTCTTTGGCAAGCGGGCGGGTGAGGCCGCTGCCAGGTACGTCAACGAGAGCAAGGTCAAGCAGGATGGCCTCAAGGCGCTGTCGGCCGCTCATGAGAAGGTGCAGCAGAATGTGAAGGCCATGACCGAAAGGACTGGTGGCGAAAACTGCGCCGGCATCCGCCGGGACCTGCAGACCCTGATGCCCGACAAGGTGGGCATATTCCGGGAGAAGAAGGCCATGTCCGAGGCCCTGACCCAGGTAAAGGAACTTCAGCGCAGGTACCAGCACGCCGGCCTGAACTACACAGGCAGTGCCTTCAACCTGGACCTCATCCGCGCTCTGGAGCTGGGGGGCCAGCTTCTGGTGGCGGAGGCCATCGTCAAGGGGGCTCTGGTCAGGGAGGAGAGCAGAGGCTCACACTCCAGGCTCGATTTCACCAAGAGGGATGACCAGCACTGGCTGAAACACACCATCGCCCATCACACGCCTGACGGGGCCAGGCTCAGCCACCGGAATGTGACCCTGACCAAATGGAAACCGGAAGAGAGGAAATACTGATGGCTACTTCAGCGGACGCTACGCTCAGGGTTTTCCGCTTCCAGCCCGGCCAGGACGAAAAGCCACGTTTCGATACCTATCATGTCCAG
>JAUSJJ010000101.1 GCA_030647705.1 Dehalococcoidia bacterium | reverse complement strand
AACGTTCTTGTCTTTCGCGTAGACATAGCTCCAGATTTCGTCGCACTGAATCTTGCTGAGTTTGAGATCGTGCATCCCTTTGTCCTGGTGCTCTAGACAGGCTGCGCCAAGGTCTCTAAGCAGCTTCACAACCGTATTGACTGACCCCCCGACCATTCTAGTCGTGCTTCTCGGAGAGAAGCCTAAGGAGAACAGGTCAAATGAGATGTGGCGATTCGTTCTGGGATTCTGGCCAAGTGCTCGGTCAAATGATCAGACAAGTCGTGTGGTCATAGGGCCTGGCGACAGGCAACTGTAAGAGGCACTGCACATTTGGGCGGAATGTGCAAGAGCCGTCGCCGCTAAGCGAGCGCTGCGGAGACCAGGATCTTCTGCATTCGCATGCCCGATTTCATTGTCTCGGGTGCCGTAGCAGCGAGCCTAGCGAAGGTCCCCGTTCGTGGCCATCAGTGAGCCGACCCTTTCCCATCTGCGGTGGTGGGCAACAACAACTACCTGCCCCTGAACACAGGGCGGCGCTTCTCGGCGAAAGCGCGTTGCCCTTCCTTCAGATCGTCGCTGCTGGCAGCCCGCTTCTGAAGGGCAATCAACTCTTCTTTGGCGCTCGGGTCAACTCTCTGATAATCAAGGAGCTTCGAGATAGTGACCTTGGTCCCTTCTACCGAAAGCGGGGCATTGTCGGCAATCTCCCGGGCCACGCCATAGGTATAGGAGGCTAGCTTTTCTGCTGGCATGACGTGGTTAACGAGCCCTAGTTCGCGTGCTCGGGCCGCATCAACAAGCCTCCCTGTATAGAACAATTCCTTTGTTGCTGGAACGCCAATCACGTTGATGAACCGCAACATGCTGCTTGGAGGATACACAACACCCAGTTTGGCTGGGGTCACGCCCAGCCGAGCGCCGTCGGATGCAAACCTCAGGTCACAGGCGACAGCGATGCCAAGGCCTGCGGCAACGCAGTAGCCGTGTATCATGGCGATTACGGGAAACCGAACCGATTCCAGGGCACTAACGATGTCCTCCATCGGATCTTCTGTCCCGAACTGGCCCGAGGTAGGCAATTGGCCAATCTCGTAACCCGCCGAGAACGCCAACTCCCCTGCGCCACGCAGGACCGCCACTCGCGTCTGCCCGTCTTGATCGGCGGAACGGAGTGCATCGCGCAACCTGGCGAACACCTCTGACGTCAGTGCGTTTCTGCGAGCGGGTCGGTTGATGGTCAGGGTGCAAATACCGTCCTCTGTAGCCGAAAGCAATACGTCTTCATTTGACATGGCAACCATTCCTTAGTCTAATCTCTCCTGGCGTCGCTTTCATCGAGCGATTCCAAATACTCGGAAACGTGACAGGACTCAATATCACGCCTTATGGCTCGGACCCATGGCGACAAGCATTCTTACAAGTTGACAGCCTCTCGATATTCACCATACACCCCTCTCAGGGCGTTCACTATTTCACCACAAGTGGCGTATTCCTTCACCGCTGCGATCATGAGAGGCATGACGTTCTCACCGCTTGCTGCCGCTGCCTTGATTTGCCCCAGACAAAGGCTCACTCTTCTGCTGTCTCTTCGACGTTTTACCTCATTCAGTTTCTCGATTTGCATCCGCACGGTTTCCGGGTCGTATCTCTGCAGTCTAAACTCTCGGGGCTCCTCTTCAATGAGGTACTTGTTCACTCCCACAACGGTCGTCTGGCCGGAGTCAAATTTCTTCTGACGCTCTCGTGCCTGGAGGGCAATGGTCTTCTGGATTGCCCCGTTTTCCACGAGGGCCAGCATCCCTCCTCTTCTTTCTATGCTAGCCATCTCCTTGGCTATCTCGTCCTCCATCTTCTTCGTCAACCATTCCACGTAATAGGACCCGCCCAAGGGGTCGGCGACTTTAGCAATGCTGGTCTCTTCGGCGATGATTTGCTGCGTCCGCAGCGAGATTCTGGCAGATTCTTCGCTGGGAGTGGCATAACACTCGTCATAGGATGTGATGTGCAAGGCGTTAGTCCCTCCCAGGACCCCAGAAAGGGCACATATGGTCCCCCTGATAATGTTATTCAGAGGCTCCTTCACAGTCCATTTGCTGGCTTCGCAGCCGGAGAACACTCTGAACATCATAGACGCAGGGTTTTCGGCATGGAACCTCTCCTTCGCGATCTTCGACCATAGCTTTCTGGCAGCGCGGAATTTGGCTACTTCTTCAAAAAGATCGAGGCCACACTCGATGAGAAAGCTCAGCTTGGGCGCGAAATCGTCCACCGGCATGCCCCTCTTCGTCACTTCTTCAACGTAGCAGACGGCATCAGATAGACAGTAGGCTACCTCTTGAATCGCGTTGGCCCCTGCCTCACGCATGTGATAGCCACATATGCTTATGGGATCGGACTTGGGTAGGTGCTGGGAGCAATATTCGATAACATCCACAGCCAGTTTCAGCGAGGGCCTAACAGGAAAGATCTGGGTTCCCCGAGATATGAATTCCTTCAGTATGTCGTTCTGGGGAATGGCTCGGAGTCTTTCTTGTGGCACCCCTTGCTTCTCCCCCACCGCGATATACATAGCCAATATTATCGATGCAGTGGGGTTGATGGTCATGGAGACGGAGACCGTATCCAGGGCAATGCCGTCAAAAAGTGCCTCCATATCAGCCAGAGTATCCACAACAACCCCGACTCTCCCTATCTCTCCCTCGGCCCGAGGGTCATCCGAGTCGATGCCGATCTGGGTCGGGAGGTCGAAGGCAACGCTCAGTCCGGTCTGGCCCTGCTGGAGGAGATACTTGAATCTCCGATTGGTCTCTTCGGCGCTTCCCAATCCAGCGTATTGCCTGATCGTCCATAGTCTCCCCCTGTACATAGAAGGGAATACACCTCTTGTGTAGGGGGGCTCCCCGGGGAAGCCGATATCCTCCAGGTAGTCAATGCCCTCTATATCTTCCGGGGCATAAACGGGTTTAAGCTGTATGCCTGAATCCGTTTGCGCCTTGGCAAACGGCTTCTTCAACAAGCACTCCCTTTCCCACTTTTCCCTCGCTGCCCTTATTCGTTCAAGCTTCTCCATGGTATCTTGCCTCTCTTCGCAGCTCTCTTCAAGGATGACAGACGGCTCGTTCTATGTCATATCCCGGAAGCCCTTCTAATAGAGCCATTCTACACTGGTTCGTCAATCGCGGGAAAGGGCGTCCCTTTTTGGTGTAGGGCAATGCTCTCACTAACCCTCAATCGGTCATTGAATATGCTGTGCAGAAACGTATGATGATTCCCGACGGATAACGTGACGTTCCAAGCATCGAGAAGTCACTATCTTATTGTCTGCCGTGAAAGCTCATCCCGAAACGATGGATGAGCTATGGAGATGAGGGCCCGCGCCCGTTGCGGCAGGCTCTTGCCCCGAAGATCGGCAATGCCATATTCCGTGACCACATACTGCATATCGAAGCGAGGCGTGGTGACGGCGGTTCCCCTGGCCAGGTGCGGCACTATCCGCGATGCCTTCCCACCCTGCGCCGTCGACGTCATGGCGATGATGGACTTGCCGCCCTTGGAAAGCCCT
>JAUSJJ010000099.1 GCA_030647705.1 Dehalococcoidia bacterium | reverse complement strand
ACGGAGCGTTGCGCCGGCCGTACCCTTGAGCCGCTTCACTTCGTCGACTATCGCGGGGAGTACCTCCCCGATTCTGCCCTGCACCAGATAGTCCGACACGCCCTCATCGGTGAGAGGCGTCGGCTCTCCGTTGACCTCGATTATGGTTACTCCGGCCCGCTGCCTTGCGATTCGGGGCAGCTCCGCGAAGGGATAGACCACTGCTGAGGTGCCGCAGACCAGCATCAGGTCGCATTTCCGGGCTTCCTCCAGGCCAGCGCGAGACACGTCCTCCGGGATGGGCTCTCCGAAGTAGACGCCGTCGTATTTCAGGACGCCGCCGCACTTCCGGCAACGGGGCGGCAGTTCCTTCTGCTTCTGCATCTTCTGTAGATCGAAATCGCGGCGGGGGAACCTGGCGCCGCAGTCCATGCATCGGAGCTTCGCCATGCTGCCATGGTACTCGATCACGTTCAGGCTGCCGGCCTTCTGATGAAGGCTATCCGCGTTTTGTGTGATCACCGCTTTCAGGATGCCGATTTGCTCCAGCTCAGCCAGGGCGATGTGGCCTCGATTCGCCGGATAGTCCGGGAACTTGTCGAAAAGGGAGATGATGCTGCCCGGCGTCAGTATCTCCTCCCAGTGTGCCCTCGGATCCTTCCGTAGCTGTCCGTAGTGCTCGTAGGCCTCTGCTTCGGCGCGCGGGTTCTTGGTCCAGATGCCGTCCGGCCCGCGGAAATCGGGGATTCCCGATTCGGTGGAGATGCCTGCGCCGGTCAGGGCAATCGCGTATGTTGAGTTCACCAGGTCGCTGGCGGCCCGCTCTATCAGTTCTCTCATTGATTCCTCCGAAAAACGAAGTCGTCCCAGACGCTTCTCCCTCTCAGTATCCCGCTCCTGCCAGGAGTTGGAGAAGGGGAAGAAACGGGAGCAGAGGACACCCCGGTACCCTCGCCATCCGCCTCAGGCGGATGGACTCTCCGCTGTTTCGCGGGAGCCTCATCCCATTATATCCTTGTGTCGGGCCTGTTTGAACCCCCTGCGTCACAAGATCATGTTCCGCCCAGGCTTGGAGCCTGTCCATTGTGCAACGGCCCGTTTTTGTGCTAATATCTGCCCGTGTCTCGTCTTCCGCTGACGGAGAGCGGGATCGAGAGGAGTGGTAAGGCCGGACTATTTTCGTGACAAGGAGGGCAGAATCATGATTGACCTGAAGAAGATCGACGAAGAGCTGAATTCCTGCGTCAGGCCAGCCACCTTCCCACTGGCCATAAAGGCGTGCAGGTCCCTGGACGAGATTCCGCAAAAGGCGAGGATGCCCAAGAGGGACTTCGGCATACATTTCCCCCTGTGCTCGGGCGTGGGCATGGCCAGGAGATGGGGCTGGCCCATCGCCATGGCCAGAGAAGACATCTATTGCTCCGGGCTGATCGTCCTCGGACTGAACAGGCCAACCGACTTTTCTCCCCCTGACTTCTACGAGCAAGGGAAGCTATGCTCCGGCGCTTCATATACCAGGACCGACGAAGCCGGCGCCCGTACGGAGAAGGCGACCATGAAGTTCGACTATGGGGAGTACGTGGCATTCGTCGTCGCGCCTCTGTCCAAAGCGGCTTTTCAACCCGATGTGATAGTGGTCTACGGGAATCCGGCCCAGATAATGAGGATGGGTGTGGCCGCGCTCTACTTACAGGGCGGTTCCGTGTCAGCCACGCTTTCGGGCAGGCTGGGTTGCTCTCAGCTCATCGTCCGGCCGATGAAGACGGGCGAATGTCATTTCGCCGTGCCCGGCATGGGTGAGAGGATGTATGCCTCTACTCAGGACGACGAGATGGCCTTCATGATACCGGCTGCCAGAATCGACGAGTTCATGGAAGGTCTCAGAGGCACGCAGACGGGAGGGCTCAGATACCCGATTCCCACCTTCCTCCGGTACCCGCCGCTGCTGACACCGGTATACCATGCATTCCTGGACTCCGCAGTCAACAAGGAGTCATAAAGCGCTGGTGGGAAGTCGTTATTCCGGCCCCGCATCACCGTTCTGGGTAGACTCCAGCCGGAATCATGGGAAGGCCCTGGGACGGCGCCAACCAGCGCCTGTTTGAATCTGTAGTTTGGCTTCAAAACGCGTTTGAATAGCGTAAACCACTGGGTCAAGGGAGGTAACTAATGCCACGCTATCCGGTCACAATGGAAGTCAAGGAGATCAAGGGAGAGTATCCGCCCGCGTGTCCGGTACACAAGGTTGGAGACAGGATAGTCATCAACAATGGCTGCCTTGAAGGGAAGCTCTGCTTTCCAGTGTTCAGCCAGCAGATGGCGCGTCTCTACGGCCTGGTAAACGGCATGCCAGCGCCCAACGTTATCGTGTACCGCTGCCCTGATCACGGCAAGGTGGTCTATGAGATACGCCGCGACCCGGACCACTGGTGGAAAGACGCTGTGTCTCCCATGACGGAGTCTGAGGTTAAGCCGTAGCCTCAGTGATGCGGCTCCATCTCAATTCGCGCCGGCGGGCTGCGTAAACGACGCCCGCGTCAGATGCTGCGTGCGACATCGTAGGCCTCGCTGATCGCCTCCATGATGTCCCGCGGCTTGACGCAGTCCCCGATCCGATAGACCTCAGCCACTTTGTCTTTCAGGGCGTCATAAAGGCCCGAACGGGGTCGCGCTCCGGCGGCGATCACTACGGTGTCCGCCTCGATGAGCTGCGTCTTGCCCTCTTTCGTAGTCAAGACCAGCCCCCTGTCGGTCAGCTTCTGGTAGTTCACGCCGGTCAGCGCGACAACGCCTTTCTGCTCCAGCCGTATCAGCAGCGCGCGCCTGAGCGTCCAGTTGGTGTTGGTCGCAATCTCCGAACCACGCCGGGTGACCGTGACCTTCTTTCCTTTGTCCGCCAGGAACTCCGCTGTCTCGCAGCCTACGGATTCCGCGCCGATGACTACCACTTTGTTCCCCACGTCAGCCTTGCCCGCGAGCACACTTTCGGCTTCAACCACCTTGGCCCGGTCGATGCCCGGGATGTCGGGGGTGAAAGGAGCGGCGCCCGTAGCGATGATGACGACGTCGGGCCTGGCGTCCTCAACTATCTTCAGGGAGGCCTCGACGCCCAATTTGATGTCAACGCCCTGCTTCTTCAACTGGCGTGCCAGGTACTCGGTCAGGCCGTTGATGGGCTCTTTGAACGGCGGGACGGCGGCCACCGGCAGCGTTCCGCCCAGTTCCCTGCGCTCTTCGAAGAGCGTGACCCTGTGCCCTCTGAGGGCCGCCACGCGAGCGGCCTCCATTCCGGCCGGCCCGCCCCCAATGACCAGCACCTTCTTGGCTTTCTTCGCGGGCGTGATCGCAGATTCGCGTTCCCTGCCGGTGGTGGCGTTCACCGAGCAACGGACTCCGCCCAGGGACGTAACGATGTCCCAGGTCTTGCGTTCGCCGAGGCATCTGTTGCAGTGGATGCAATGTATGACGTCTTCCGGCCTGCCCGCAGCCAGCTTGTCCGGCAACTCCGGATCGGCGATCATCGTCCTGCCGAATCCGACGAAGTCGGTTCTGTGGTGTGCAACGGCCGGTTCAGC
>JAUSJJ010000097.1 GCA_030647705.1 Dehalococcoidia bacterium | reverse complement strand
GATGACCGGCTACTCCACCGAGGCGCTAAAGGCGAAGTCATATCTCGATCTTATCCATCCTCTCTACAGGGACGGTGTGGCGGCCAGGCTGCGACAGGGACTGCAGGGGAACGAGACACCTGGGCGCTACGAGATCTATCTGGTGGCCAGGGATGGCTCGGAGATGCCCGTCGAAGCCACCGGTTCCCCGGTGATATACATGGGCAGACCGGCCGTGGTCGGCTACTTGCGGAACATAACTGACCGCAAGCAGGCGGAGACCAGTCTGCGGGAAATGGCCACCCGTGACTATCTCACCGGGCTGTGGAATCACCGTGAGTTCCAGGCCAGGCTGCTGGTCGAGATTGCCAGGGCGCAGAGAGGCGGCGAACACTTCTCGCTGTTGTTCATGGATGTTGACCATTTCAAGAAGGTGAATGACCGGTTTGGCCATCTCACAGGAGATAGAATTCTCCAGACGATAGGCAAGTTCCTGAAGGATGCGCTACGGACTTCGGATATCGCATGCAGATATGGGGGGGACGAGTTCGCGGTCATCCTGCCGAATACGGATGTTCAGCATTGTGGGCCGCTGGTCTCTCGCGTACTGGAAGCCGGCGAGGAGATACGCAGCAAAGACATGTTGCTGCGGGGGCTTGCCCCGCAACTGGGCCTCAGCATCGGGGTTGCAGGGTATCCCGAGGACTCCACCGAGGCGCAGGAACTGGTGAGGAAGGCCAACCAGGCGATGTTCTACGCCAAGTCACTGGGCGGCAACCGCTCTCAGGTTTGGGGTGACGCGATGAAAGAGTTCGAGGCTGAACCGGACAAGCTGCGCGAGTTGCTGCGGCAGGCCAACCTCGATACTGCCCTGGCTCTGGCCGGCGCCATCGACGCGCGGGATGCTCACACACTTGGCCATTCGAAGAGGGTGAGCGAATTGGCTGCTGCGGTTGCCCGGAAATTGGGGCTGAACGAGGCGGATGCGGAGGGCATAAGGATATCCGGTCTTCTTCACGACCTGGGGAAGATCGGGCTGCCGGATGCGCTCTTGCACAAGCGACACCCGCTGACCGCCGAAGAATCCCTGATAATGAAACGCCATGTCGAGCTTGGAGTGAAGATGCTGAGCGGCCTCGATTACATGAGAGACAAGCTGGAGATTGTCCGGGGTCACCATGAGAATTGGGATGGCAGCGGTTACCCCGATGGGATCTCCGGGGAGAGAATCTCTCTGGGAGCAAGGATAATCAGGGCGGTGGACACATTCGATGCTATGGTCACGGACCGGCCCTACCGAACGCACATCTCTCAGGGGGAAGCGTTGGAGGAGATAGAGAGCCTCGATGGCAAGACGTTCGACCCTGCAGTCGTCTCCGCCCTGAAGGTTGTGGTCACGCAACGCTAGGCTTGTCGTCGTCGGCGCCGGGGAGACCGGCCTCCGCAGTCGGGCCTGGCTTTTGCCGGGCTCTTGCCCTGCCGGCCACCAGGCGGACTTTTCGCGGCGCTGCGATCCACAGCGAAATGCAGGCTACCACGAAACCGCAGGCAGCCAAAATGAAGGCAGGGAGGTAGCTGCCCGTCGCCTCAAAAATGGCGCCTCCCAGCCACGGGCCTGTCGCCCCGCCCAGGGCGAAGGCAAACCAGATGAATCCGATCACCATTCCCGCTCTTCTGCCCTGAAACATATCCGTGGCGGATGCGGCTATGCAGGGGGAGGTCATACCAAAACCCAGGCCGAACAGGATGGAATAGAGGTATAGAATCCAGGGCTGGGACGAGTCTCCCATCAGCATCAGCACTGCTATGCCGGATATCCCGATTCCGGTGGCAATGGTAAAGGTGGCTTCGCGGCCGATGCGGTCGGAGACCATGCCGGCCAAGGCGCCACCCGACGTGAATACGCCGAAAAAGGCCAGCACCGAGGCGGCGTACATTTTGCTGTAGCCCGCATCTTCAGCGAAGGCCACGTGATGGGTCACCATGATGTGTTCGGCTATGCCCCAGACGCTGAAGGTAGTCAGACACAGCATCCAGAAGCGGTACTCCTTGACGGCTTTGCCCAGCGTCCAGTCCCTGGAAGCCCACTCCTTGTCCACCACCGCTCGCTCGTACGACTTGGTTGCACTGGCATCCGCCGAAGCGCTGCGTGCGCCGTCGGGCAACAGGCCCATTTCGTCGGGATGAGAGCGCACCAGGAAGACTACCGCCGGCAACAGGATGGCAGCGACCATGACGCCCTCCAGCACAAAAGCGGCTCTCCAGCCGACGCGCTCGATCAGAAAGGCAACGAGAGGGTAGAGAAGAAACGCGCCTCCGGAGCCGAAGAACATCAGGCTGAGCGCCAGTCCTCTCCTTGTGACGAACCAGTTGGATATGATCCTGGTAGATGGCACCCCGCCCATGAGACAGAGCCCTACTCCCATCAGGAGTCCGAAAGAGAGGTAGTAGTGCCATAGCGTGTTGCCCAGCCCGGAAGCGGCAGCCCCGGCGGCGAGCAGAACGGCTCCCAGCGCCATAGTCTTCCTGGCCCCGAAACGGTCGACCAGTGCCCCTGCAATGGGCGCCGTGAAGCCGTAGGCCAGGATGTGGAACGATAGGATGGCAGCGGTGGCATCACGAGGCCACTTGAATTGTTCCAGAAGAGCGGTGAAGATGACGGAGAATGAGTAGCGCACCCCGTATCCAAGGGCGGAGATGAGAAATGCTACCGCAACCACCACCCAACCATAAAACAGTACGTTGTGTTTTCGCATCATCCCTTCTTGCGTGCGTCCGCCTCTCGGTCCCGACGGGCCCGCCACACAGTTGACCAGCGTTGCGCTGATTGGCGGTAACATTAAACCGGGGCCACCGCCATCGTAGCCGGGGACAATACTATTCCTACCGAATCGGCTCTGTCAACAGCTTCCCCTGATCCGTGGATTCGTACCCACGGCTGAAGCCGTGGGCATGGCATCGCAGTCCGCCTCAGGCGGATGCCCCAGGCTTCCAGCCTGGGGTACTGGAAAGACCTCTTGGGTGAAGGC
>JAUSJJ010000090.1 GCA_030647705.1 Dehalococcoidia bacterium | reverse complement strand
CGTGGCGTTTGATTGCATCGGCCAGCTCAGAAAGGCCGGGAAGGTACTTGTCATCGTCGGCGGCAAGCTGGCGGGTTATGGCAATGCCCAGGGGGTGATCGACGCAGGTAATCTCCACGATCACCATGCCCGTGCCGCCCTTGGCTCTGGCCTCGTAGTAATTCTTGGTCGCAGGCGTGACGAATCCTTGGTCGCTGCCAAGGTTGGTGCCCATGGGCGCCATGGCTATGCGGTTCCTCACCTCCATAGCGCCGATGCGAATGGGTTGGAACAGTCTTTCGAACTTAGCTGTGCTCATGCTTACCCCTTACGTCCAAGATATCTCATCATAGACCAAAAGCGGGGTTCAGTTCAAGAGGCGAGGGCCGCCAAGGAATGGAGGAAGTCCTTCCCCCGGCGAGGCGCAAGGAGGTATGTCCTGCAAACCCAGGGGAGAGGCCGGAGGGATGAGGGCAACCGCAGACCTCGCCGAGATCCCCGCAAACGGAAACGCGCGGAGCCGCCGTTCCCGGTCTACGCAGGAGCATCACGAACATGAGACAAGAGAACAGTTCGGAGAGTGCCTGCACAAATCGCCGGCTCTTTCGAGCAGACCGCGCTCAGCCTGGAGGAGATGTCTCTACGGGACCGGCTTGTCGCCGCAACTGGGCATGCCCGTCAGGTAGGCTTCCGGGTCGGTCACCTTCCGCAGCAGCTCACGCGCTCTTTCCAGGGCCGAAACGGGCACCCTTCCGGCCCTGATGCGGTCCTTCAGCCCCTTCCACCCCAGAGTGGTGCTGCCATAAAGACGGGCCATATTGGCATAGAAGTCGTTCAAGGGCAGCTTGGTGGGCAGGACGGTATGCAGCAGGTCAAAGACCTCGTAGTTCTTCGTGATCATTTCGCCGACCTTCTCCTGGAAGAATGCGGTACCCGGCAGGGGCGTCAATATGGTGAACAAAGGGAAGCAGATGTTTGAGTTCCGCACATATTCGATCAGCGCATCGAAGTCAGGCTTCGTCCATTGCGGGTCGATGATGAAGGAGCCCCACATGTCCACCTTGTTCTCGTTGAGGATGCGTATCGCCGCCTCGTTCATGCTCACCGAGGAGTGTTTGTTGATCTTGTCCAGTTCGCTCTCGTTTATCTTCTCGAACCCGATCAGGGCAGAGTCCAGGCCGATCTCCGCCCACTCCTTGATCATGTCAGGGTAGCGCACCACGGTGTCCGCTCTCGCCTGTATCCAGTACTGCTTCTTGATGCCGGCTGCTTTGATCAGCTTGTAGAGCTCCCGCGAGCGACGCACGCTCTGGAAGAAGTTGTCGTCCACAAAACAGATGACTCGAGAGTCCGTCGCCTCCAGGTCCTTCAGTACCCTGGCCGCGCTCATCACACGGCACTTGCGGCGATGGAATTTCCAGACCGCACAGAAGGTGCAGCGATAGGGACACCCTCGTGCCGTCTCGACCAGGGCGGGGTTATCCCAGAAATGAAAGTGGTAGTGGCTGCGATACCGGTCCGTGAGATGCCTGGCGGGCAACGGAATCTGGTCGATATCCGCAATCTGCGGCCGGGGCGGCGTGGCAACGGGCGTGCCGTTCTTGCGGTACATGATGCCCTCGACCGCATCCAGGCTCTGCCTGTTCTCCAGCGCGGAGCACAACTCCTTGAACGTCACTTCCCCTTCGCCGACTACGATGACGTCCACAAACTCCTTGTCGAAGTCATCTGGCTTGAGCGATGCGTGGTAACCGCCGACTACAGTAGTTGTCTCCGGCAAACAGGCCTTGACTTCAGCGCAGGTCTCGAGCATTCGGGGGACGTCTGTGGTGTAGCCCGTGACGCCCACCACGTCTGGCCGAAAAGAAGCAAGCGTTTCCGGCAACGCCTGGTCTATCCTCATGTCCAGGATCTGGACCTCATGTTCAGGAACAGCAGCAGCTAATATCTCCAGGGCCAGGGGCTCAGGCCTGACCATGAGAGTGAAGCCAACCATAAGGTCGCTGCCTCTGGGCTGTATCAGCAGAATCTTCATTGCCGTCTCAACCTTTGCAAATGTTTGACCAATAGTATATCACCTGTCAGGCAATACGTGAAGGGGCACCCCCGCAAGCGGCGCCCGAAACGGGGCGCTGCATTCGAGTTTCATGGGCTCACGGCTCAGGACAGAGGTTTTTTTCTCTCCCTCCTGCCCAGGAGAGGGTGAAGCAACTGAAGGGCTCAGTCTTCTAAATGAACCTGCAGAAGCGCACGCCTTGCCCCGCAAAGACCGTTAACATATAATGCCTGAGTTAAGTCGAAATACACTCTAATTGTTTCTGCGAACTGAACGAGGAGAAATATCGTATGCCCTGGCACAACGGACTGGTTGCAGCATTCAACCCGCGGGCGCTTGCGATCGTGGGGGTTTCCGGCGCCGGTGGCGGCAGCAGCATGCGTATCACCGGATCGCTGGTGCTGCGGGCCCTTCTCCATGCCGGCTTCAAAGGGCGCATCTATCCGGTCAATCCCAAAGTCACCGAAGTGATGGGCATGAAGGCCTATCGTTCGGTCAGAGACATCCCGGAGCCTCTCGACCTGGTGATCGTTGCTGTACCGGCGGCGGCAGTGCCGGCGGTGCTGGAGGACTGCATCGCTGCCGGCGCCCTCAATGTGCACGTCCTCACTTCCGGCTTCAGCGAGACCGGCGAAGAAGAGGGACGGGCCCTGGAGCGCCGGGTGTTGGGGCTGGCGGTAGCAGGTGGGCTGCGTCTGGTGGGCCCAAACTGCGTGGGCCTGTTGGTGCCTCGCTCCGGTCTCACCACCATGGACGACCTGCCCATGAGAGACGGTCCGGTGTCGTTCGTGTCTCAAAGCGGAGGGCACGCCCGCGGGATAATGAGCGTATCTCTGACCTACAACTTCGGCATCAGCAAGGTGATCAGTTTCGGCAACGGGCTGGTCATCGATGGCGCCGACTATCTGCAATACTTGATGGATGACCCTGACACCAAGGTCATCTGCATGTACCTGGAGGGCGCCAAGGACGGCCGCAAGCTGGCCCGCATTGCTGCCGAGGCGAACCGGAGGAAACCCGTTATCATCTGGAAAGGCGGGGTCACTGACTCCGGCGCGAGGGCTGCTGCTTCGCATACCGGCTCGCTGGCGGGCAACCAGCGGGTGTGGGACGCCTTCTTCGCCCAGACCGGGGTGGTGAAGGTCGGCTCCATCGAGGAGATGGGGGAAGCCGCCATGAGCTTCCTGCGGTTGAAGCCGATAGGCCAGGGGAGGGCCGCACTGCTCGGGGCTGGAGGAGGCAACAGCGTAGCTGCCGGAGACATCTGCGCGCTCGAGGGCCTGGCCTTGCCGGCCCTTTCCAGGGAAACGCAATCGAAGATGGCCACTGTAACCTCGCTGGTAAACCAGGGCGTCAGCAATCCTCTGGATGTGCCCTGGGTCCAGCTCGATCCCGAGGTCTTCCGCAAAACCCTGGATGTGATTGCTGCAGACCCCTCCATTGACGTGATTCTGCTGAACCAGCACATGCACCTGCTCAGCGGGCTGAAACCGGATGATCGCGCGAAGATGATCGAATACACCTGCGAATTCGCCCGCAACAATGAGCACGGCAAACAGTTGGCGGTGACCTTCTCCGGCCTGGAGGTCTTCCCCGGCAAGGACTCGATGCAGGCGCAATTCACGGGCGCACTGTTCAAGACGGGAGTCCCAGTGTATGGTTCGCTGCGCGGAGCAGCCAGGGCGCTGAGGCGTTTTGCGGAGCGCGCTCAGTTCCTGGCAAAGGGTTGAATGTCCTTCTGGGTGCGTCGAGCTCCGGGGCAATCCGTCCCGCTTCTCACAAGCCGAGCTGGCCGGCGATGCCCTGCATGGCCTCGATGCCCAGCGCCATGAAAGCGTCTAGCTGAATGCCAAGCTCGCTGCAGGCGGCTATCTGCTCCCGGTTGGCGCCCGCGGCGAACCGCTTCTCGCCGAAGCGTTTCTTCAGCGATTGCACCTGCAGCCCTGCCAGCTTCTTGTCCGGGCGGATGAGCGCTCCGGCGGTGACCAGACCGGTGAGCGGGTCGATGCAGTAGAGGGCCTTGTCCAGGAGGCTGGCGCGTGGCGCGCCAAGCGCTTCGTTGTGGCAGAGGATTGCGTGGACCACTTGTGGAGAAGCCCCGAGCTTCCCTGCCATCTCCGCGCCGGGCCTGCCGTGAACAGAAAGGTCGGCGTTGGTCAGTTCGATATCGATATCGTGGAGCAGGCCGGCCAGCCCCCACTCACCCTCGTCCTGCCCCAGCTTGCGCGCCAGCGTTTTCATGATGGCCTCGGTTGCCAGCATGTGCTTGATCAGGTTCTGGTTCTTCACATTGGCCTGCACTGCGGCCAGGGCTTCGTCTCTAGTCATGATTACCTCTCGTTGATTGCACGGGGAGCAGTCTCCCTGTCAATCCCGTGCAAACTGGAAACCACTCGCACTACTCCATCTGGATTCCGAATCAAGTTTGGAACGACTGGGCAAGATAGTCACTTTAGTCCCTCACGGAGCAGCATGCAATTGGGCGTAGATGCGGCCTAGTGCGTGGCTGCGATGAAGTTCAGCATACCGCAGGATTAATCCTGCGGTATCCGGCACACGGGCTAAGACCGGACGTTTCACAGTCGGGTGACCGGGCGGCTAACCCCCGCCCTTGCCCCTCGGATTTCGCACCAGCATTATTAGCACGAAGGCGACGGCCGCCAGCGCCGCAGACATGACAAAGGCCAACTGATAGCTGTTGCTGGCGTCGAAGATGTAGCCGGCGATGGTTGGGCCTACCGCGCTGCCCAGCCCCGCTCCAATCGAGATGCCTCCGAACACTGCCCCCAGTGACGCCAGCCCGAACACCTCGCCCACCAGCGAGGGATACAGCGCTACCCATCCTCCGTAGCTAAGGCCGAAGACG